>JAUVRN010000029.1 GCA_030597645.1 Candidatus Zixiibacteriota bacterium | reverse complement strand
CGTGTGCCGGCCATTGCCGTTTTCGGAATTGTTTTGACACTTGCCGGCAGCGCCGTCGCCATAGGGACGAGCGGTGTTCAGCTCCAGGGCGATCTTTTGGCCCTGGCCGGCGGGGTGCTGGCGGCGGCGTACATGGTCGTGGGCAGGCGCGAGCGCCAGGGGTGGGACACCGTTCCCTATCTCGCCCGGGTGTACCTCACGGCAGCCATTCTGTTGGCCCTCGGTATCGTGGCAACCGGTCAAACGTTCATACCCCCGCGGACGGAGGACTGGTGGGTATTCGTGGCCCTGGCCGTGATACCGACCGGTATCGGTCACTCGTTGTACAACTACGTACTCAGGCACCTCCCCGCCTATGTCGTCGCCACGACGATCACCGGTGAACCGATCGGAGCATCCATCCTGGCCTACGTGGTGCTGGGCGAGTCGCCGCCGACCAGAGCCCTGATCGCCGCGCCGTTCATTCTGGGAGGGATTGTCCTGGTCGGTTTGAGCTCGCGGCGTCGGATCCCGGCACCGTAACCGACGGTCAGCGCTTCAGTCTGCCACGACGGTTGGACATGAAGTCCCAGAGAACGAATTCACCGAGGCGATCCGGAGACGTGAAGTAGGCTCTTCCGCGATTGAGTTCCGTCAGGCGTTCGACGAACTCGCGCAGGTACGGATCGCTCGTGATCATGAACGTCGTAATGGGAATGCGTTTGCGCCGGCACACGACGGCCTCGTCGAGAGTGCGATTGACGATCACCGGGTCGAGACCCACAGGGTTGCGGTACACCCGGCCACCCGGACGATCGATCACCGAGGGCTTTCCATCCGTAATCATGACGATCTGCTTGTTGGGGTGCTTCTCGCGCTGGAGCAGCCGTCGTCCCAACTGGAGGCCCGCACGCGTATTGGTGTGGTAGGGACCCGCTCCGACATACGGCAGATCGGCGATGCGCACCTCCTGTGCCGTGTCGCCAAACAGCACCACGCGCAGCGAATCCTTGGAGTACTGGCGTGTAATCAACTCGACCAGGGCCATGGCTACCTGCTTGGCCGGCGTGATCCGGTCCTCACCGTAGAGGACCATACTGTGGCTGACATCCAGCAGCAGCACCGTTGCGCATGACGTACCGGTCTCCGTTTCGCACACCGACAGATCGTCCTCGTTGAGTTCCAGGCTCGAGTCACGACGAATACTGTTCTTGAGCGAATCCTGGAAGTCAATGTGCCCGATGTCGTCACCGAACTGATAGGGCCGCCTCTCCGGAAGCGGTTCTGTCGTGCCTCCACCCGCGTGCGGTATCGCGTGACCGCCTCGCCCCCCGGGGCGAAGTCCACCGAAGATCCGCTCCAGTGAGTCGGCGCGCAGTCGCTGCTCGCCCCGGGCCGTGAGTCTCCGATGACCGCGGGGATCCTTTCTGATCAGGCCCTCTTCTTCGAGGTGCTTCTTAAACGTGTCCAGGTCCCAGTCGGCAGGAATCATACCGCGCGACTGAAGGTACTCCAGGTAGCGGAGTGCATCATCCACATCACCGTTGGCCTGAAGAAGCAAGTAGTTGAACAGCTTCATGACGCTGCTTCGGCCAAGCTGGCGGGCCAGACGCTCGGGATCCCAGCGAGCGTAGCGATACTCCATGGTGCCTATTCTCCGCCGCTTCGCAGCATCGTGGCGATCATGTCCGTGTAACGGAACGCGGAATCGGTAGCTTCCCGGGCCAGCAGGTTGCTCTGGTGCAGACCCTCCAGGATGATCTCCATGGCGACCGCACGGTCGGCATCGCCTTCGGGCTCGAAGAACCGCTCGGCCACGACGGATAGCCCGTTCACCGTCTCCAGCTTCCGAAGATGTTCCGCATCGTCATCCAGGTCGTTGAGTTCGATGTGCCTGCCGGAGTTGAAGTATCCGAGCACATCGGTATACACCGATTCTTCGCCCGGCTCGCCGGCGATCTTTGGGTTGGGGCAGTGACGGTCGAACACCCGCTGCACCGCCTTACCCACCAGGTTCATGCCGACTACGAGCAGACCTTCCTGCTCGCCCTCGTACACCAGTTCGATCTTTCCAGTGACGGCCGGCAGCGCAGCGACCACGTCGATCACCCGGGCCGCCGGGTTCTTGACCCCCTTGAGCATGGCACGGCGTTCCGTATTGGAGACCACGTTCTCGAGGGAGGAAATGGCCACGCGTGCCGAAACCCCCGAAGCCTGATCGACATACTCCGACCGGCGCGCTTCGAAGGCCAGCGCCTCGACGACCTCCCGCACAAGCTCCGGAACGGTGACATGGGTGCCGCGCTCGACCCACGCTTCCTGTTCCGTGATCGCCCGCGCATCTTCGATCCGGGTGGGATAATGCGTGATAATCTGCGAATCGATCCGGTCCTTCAGGGGCGTTATGATGTTGCCTCGATTGGTGTAGTCCTCCGGGTTGGCGGAAAAAACCAGAAGCAGGTCGAGGGGTATCCGCACCGGAAAGCCACGGATCTGCACGTCCTTTTCCTCGAGAATATTGAGCAACCCCACCTGGATTCGGCGCTGCAGATCGGGCAGCTCGTTGATGGCGAAGATGCCCCGGTTGCTGCGCGGAATGATCCCGTAGTGTATGACCTCCGGATCGGCAAAGTCGAGTTTTTCGCGGGCGGCCTTGACGGGGTCAATGTCTCCGATCAGGTCGGCGATGGTCACATCGGGCGTGGCCAGCTTTTCACCGAATCGTGCTTCTCGCGGCAGCCAGGTGACCGCTGCATCGTCACCTTCTTCGGCGACAATGCGCCGACCCATGGCCGAGGCGGGTTCAAAGGGATCGTCGTTGAGGGGTGCGTCGCGAAGAACGGGTATAGCCTCGTCGAAGAACTCTACCAGCATGCGGATGATCCGCGTCTTGGCCTGGCCGCGCAACCCCAGCAGGATGATGTCATGCCGCGCCAGGAGCGCATTGACGATCTGGGGTATGACGGTCTTATCGTATCCGATGATACCTTCGAAGAGACGGTCTCCCCGCCGGATCCGTGTGATCAGATTGGCCCGGATCTCGTCTTTCACGCTCCGGCCGACGTAACCGGCCTTCTTGAGCGCCCCCCGTGTCGTGATGTCCTTCATTCTGTAACCTCTCAAGGTGGAATTACCAGCGGGCGCCGAACGGCTCCCGGTACTGTCCATCATGGCCAATATGCGGGTCCGGCGCATCATGGGCCCAGCCCCCTCCGGACGCAACGTTTATCCTGGGACGACGAGTCTCGGGAAGCCCGATTTTGGCCTTCCCCCGGATCACCGGGGCGTCCATATTGGTCCCTCAAACATCTGCGGCACTGACTGCCACGGAGAGCACGGGGTGCCACAAAGGATCTGGGAGGACCAATGCGCAAGTGGGCTATACTCGCCATTCTGCTGGCTCTGGTGGTGCTGACCACCGGTTGCAGCAACAAGAAAGAGATAGCGGCGAAGGACCAGGAGATTGCAGAGCTGCAATCAAGGGTCTCGTCGTTGGAAGGTGATCTGGCGACCGAGACGGATCGGGCCAACCAGCTCAATTCGGATCTCGATGTGGCTCTGGCCGAGTACCAGCAGAAGGAGCAGGTACTACTCGAGAAGATCGACAACAAGTCGGTTATCACCGTATCCGACGCCATGATGTTCGGCTCCGGCAACGTTCAGCTGACACAATCGGCCACCGACCTCCTCGACAGGGTGGTAGAGGTACTTGGCAACTACCCCGATCGAGAAATCCGCATTGAAGGTCACACGGACAACGTAGGAATCGCCCTGGAATTCCAGGAGCGGTTCAAGTCCAACTGGGAGCTCTCGACCGCGAGAGCGACCTCCGTGTTGCACTATCTGCGTCGCCGCCACGATATCGAGGCGGAGCGCCTGGCGGCCGTGGGCTACGGTGAGTACCGCCCCGTGGCTGATAACTCGACACCCGAAGGGCGCTCCTCAAACCGGCGCGTCGTCATCGAGGTAGGGCCCAAGCTCTAGCAGGCTACCAGGCGTGTTCTACACGCCGGCAAAGCCTGGTCTACGTGAGCCCGGCCGGCGGCCGCCGGCCGGGCTTTTCTTCTTATGGCTGAACTTACCTTCGTTCGCCCTTCGGCATCGTCCCCCGCGGTCACCGATCCCGGACCGCTGATCTGGGTCATCTGCGTTATCCTTGCGAGTGCCTGCTTCTGGATACTGCCCTTCGTCCTCCAGATGGGCATCGGCGCTGTGGCACTGGGCCTGATCTTCCTCCTCGTTCCGCTGTTGTGGCGGTAGGGATACACGTGTGTGCTGTTGTGGCTGGCGCCGATCGCCGCCTTTTAACCGGTGCCCACCGAAGCGTTACGCGCAGTCAAGTACGTGCTCGTGGCGGCCGCACTATTCATCGCTCTGCTGAAGCGACGCGGCGATCCCGAGGCGTACAGCCACCCGCGCGATCCGGTGCTCTGGGCCGGCATCGGCCTGCTGGCGTGGATATGGTTCCGGGCCATATTCGGGGGCTCTCCCCTGGCCGGCGCGGCCGAGGCAGGCCGCATCACGCTGGTCGCAGCGCTGATCTACATGTGGCTCTCCGAACCCGCAAGGGCCGGGGGGCGACGACGCTGGTTTGTGCTGTGGATGCTCATGGCCATGTACCAGGTGACCATCTGCTTCGTCGAAGCGACCGCGTTCGGTCACCTGCGCAGTTTCGGGACCTTTCCAAATGCCAACGCCATGGGGACCTACTTCCTCCTGACGATCGTGCCGGCCCTCGCGGCGGCGATCACGGCGCGCGCGCGCAGCGAGCGTGTGCTGCTCTACATCGTCGTGGCGGCGTTGGCTGCGGCGCTATATCTCACGGGATCGCGTGCCGCCTGGCTGTCGACAGCTGTGGCTCTGATCGCAGTCGCGATAGTCGCGCGCCACTGGCGGTTCGTGGCACTGGGCCTGGTCGGAGTCGCCGCGCTCATGACACTGTACGCGACGAACCCGATCGCCCGACTGGCGACAGATGCGGCACTGCGCCTGCAAACCGGCCTGACGCACAGACCACTCCTGTGGGAGGCCGCCGACCGCGCCCGGGACAGGGCGCCTGTGCTGGGCCACGGCCTGGAAGCGGCGGGTGAACAGATGGCCGCCGAAGCGCGCTATCCATCTCCGACTCACCGTGAGATCATCGGCGAGATGATGGCCAAGGGCAGCCCGCACAACCTCTACCGCGAGCTCCAGATGGAAACCGGAGCGATCGGACTGATCCTGCTCGGAGTCGTGATCGGTTATGTGCTCCGAGCCGCCTGGCGCGCCCGTCGCAGCAAGGACCGCTGGCGCCGAGTCTACGGCATAGCCGCCTTCAGCACCACGTTAGGCGTTCTCGTGCACGCCTACTTCGAACGCTCGGTGTTCATCGGCGCGATGTCCTCGGCCGTCTTCTACTGGCTCCTGGTGGCCCAGTCGTTGCGACCCGACGATCCCGTATCCTGATTCCCGTGGGTGGTACGCTCGCGGTCGCGCTGCCGCCGAATCATGGCCGCATCGACCGCGGAATCCCGCAACGGATCCCGCCTGGAATCCATCGCCTGGCAGGCTGCGGAGTCAGCGGTTCCGGCGGCTGGCCGTGCCCATGATGTAGTCCCAGAGGGGACTGCTCACTCCGAAGTCCAGCTCGTTGTCCTGGTAGTGATGCCGCAAGTGCAGCTTCTTCAGATAGTTTGAGAGTTGTCCTGTCAGTGTGAAGTGGTGCACGGCATAGTGGATAGTGTCGTACGCGAGATAACCAAGAACGAATCCGGCAAATGGCGCGGAGCAATAGACCGGCCCCAGCACGAGCCGGAACGCGGCATAGAACAGCACTGCAAGGGGTATGCTCACCGAGGGTGGCATGACCAGGCGTCTGCTGTCATTGGGGAAATCGTGGTGTACACCGTGGGCCAGAAAATAGTGCTTCTGTTTGACCGTCGTCAGCCGGGGAAAGACGGGTTCGCCCGGTCCACATTGAGCCACGGCGTTTCGGACGGCCTCTTCCACATCCGGGGTGGTGTGGAAGACGAAGCGGTGAACCATGTATTCGGTGAACGTCCACAGCAGAACCCCGCCTGCCGTCAGCAACACGATGGTCCCGGCTCCCACGCCGCGTGTGAAACTCGCATACAGCATGAATACGATGACGGGAATGAAGATGAGGTGGGGTACGGCCGGATGGACATGACTGAGGCTCTCGAAGAAACCGCTCTTGAACATGCGAACCGAAACGTTGTCGTTCGAGACGTACTTCCCTGTCATCTTGCGTACCTGTGTATCTTGCCGGGAACGGGCCGGCTCGCACAATCGATCAGTCATAGCGGACGACCTCGCGAATCGACGTTTCGATGTCGTCGGGTTGAGGCAGAATCTCTTTCTCCAGCGTGCCGTAACCGACGTAGCAATCCAAAGCCCCGAGCACGGTGGGGGGGGCCAGCAGCAGGTCGAAACAATGTCTCGAGACCCAGCGGACGATCTCGGCACCGAATCCCATTGTCTGTGCGGCGCCGTGCACCACGAGCAGGCGACCCGTCGTCTGCAGCGACGCGGCCACTCCGGCCTGGTCCCACGGCTGCAGCGTACGCAGATCCATCAGGTGTACGCCGATGCCTTCGGCCGCCAGTTTCTTCGCCACACCCGTAGCCAGGTGAACCGGGATGCCCCACGTCACGACCGTGATGTCATCACCTTCGGTGACCGTGCGAGCCCTGCCGAACGGAATCGTGTAGTCGTCCCCCGGATAAGGCTCGGCAATATCGGTTCGCCTGTAGAGCACTTTGGGCTCGACAAACACCACCGGATCGTCGCTGCGGAACGCGGTGCGCAACAGGCCGACCGCGTCCGATGGCGTCGAGGGGAGAACCACGCGGACACCCGGCACCACATACGCTGTTTCGTTGGACTGTGAATGCCAGATGGCACCGATGCCACCGGTGTAACCCTGTGACGGTACGCGGATGATGCACGGCATAGACCAGGTTCCCGCGGAACGCCAGCGCATGGTAGCCGTCTCGGCACGGAACTGATGGTAGGCCGGCCAGAAATAGTCGTCGAACTGGACTTCGGGAACACCCTTGAGGCCGCGCGCCGCGGCGCCGTTGGCAATACCGACGATACAGCCTTCGGCCAGAGGGCTGTTGAAGCAGCGACGCGGCCCGAACGTGCGCTGCAGGTTGGCCGTAATGCCGCCGGTCCGCCCGCCGAATACGCCGCCTTTGCCTGACACCCTGTCGATGTCAGCGAGCAGCGAGACGTCTGCCACATCCTCGCCCAGGGCAAACGTGGTCGGGTTCTTGGCGAACTCCGTGTGCATACAGCGGTTGATCGCCTGCATGATCGTGATGGGATCACCTTCAGGCTGCGGCGCTACATCAAACTGGCTGGAGGTCGGATCGATCTGGTCGGAATAGACATGCTCCAGCGCGGAGTCTTCGGCCGGGAAAGGAACGGTGTGCGTGTCGATCTGGTGCTCGATGTAGTCGCGCGCCTCGTCTATCTCGCCGTCGATCTCGGAGCGAATCGCGTCGAGGTCGGACTGCGCGACGATACCTTCCTCGACGAGAAATACGGGGAAGTCGACGAGCGGGTCGTGCTCCTGTTTCTTGGCGATGTCTTCGGCCGTGCGGTAGAGACTCTCGTCATCTTCGCACGAGTGGCCGCGGTAGCGAAATACCGTGCCGTGCAACACGGCCGGCTTGCGTTCGCGACGAATCCAGTCGATGGCTTTGCCGGCGGCCGCCGCGCACTTGATCGGATCGCACCCATCCACTTTGTCGAGCCAGATCAGTTGCTGGTCTCGATAGCCTGTGAGCAAATCCGACAGGCTGCCGCCCGGCGTGTTTTCGGTCACGTGGGTCGAGATGGCCCAGCCGTTGTCTTCGACGCAAAAGAGCACCGGACACGGGTGCACGGGGTTGGCCGCGAAATTCAGTGCTTCCCAGAACTCGCCCTGGCTCGTGGTGCCGTCGCCGGTGCCAATGTAGACGATCTCTTCGGGGTCCCAGAGGTCGGGGCGATCCTTCCACTCGGCCATGGAGGCGTAGAACAGGCTCGCGTAGCCCATGCCGACCCCCGTCAGGAACTGGGGGCCCACCGGGCTGGAGCCGGTGAGGATTCGGCAGTCACGCTTGCCGAAGTGGTAGGGCAACTGACGGCCGTGGGATCCGGGCTCCTCGGTGGAGCCGATGGCCGACGCCAGAATCTCCCTGGGCGTAATGCCGCTATGAAGCGCGATGACCAGGTCCCGGTAATGCGTCACCACCCAATCGATACCGGGCCGCATGTGCAGCGCCACACCTGAAAGGAGGGCTTCGTGTCCGGCGGCTCCGATGTAGAAGTGACTGCGACCCATCCGCTGCCAGCTTTCTACCACGCCGTCGAGCTTGCGCCCACGGTACATCAGGCGGTACAGCTCGAGGAGATCCTTTTTGGCGAGGTTGGAGGTTGCGCCTTTGGCCACGGTTGCCTTCTGCTGCATATCTTCTTGAACTCCCTGGGCTAGATCCGCTGCGTGGATACACCACCGCCAAACGCCGGTCTTACCGGTGTAACCAATTAAGATGCAATGAGGTTCAGCTGAAATGGGCTCGTGAGCCCGGACCATTATACACCTGAGGGCGGAGCGTGCCAAGGGCTCAGTCGGACCTCTGTTCCATACCAGAAACGGGCCGAATCTCGGCCCAATCGCCGAGCCCTCTGTCAGGTTTCGGCGCTCTTGCCGAGCAACTGTGGGCGCAGCAACGGGAATTCGTTGTCTCGCATGATATTACGAGTCTTCTGGTTTGTGGCACAGGTGATGCTATTAACGGAGTCAGGACACACGTAGAGAATCAAAACACGGAGCAACAATCAGATGAGCACCCCATATGACGACGAGATGACCCTGAACCTGTTACCGGAGGAGAGCGGAGCCAGGCTGACCACAGTCGGACCGGAGATCAATCTTCTTTCCTCTCCTACAGCGGGCGGATCCAGGGACGACGTGCGGGAGGTCACCGCCTTCCAACGGGAAACCAACCGCTCTTCGGGCTGGCTGAGAATGACCTGAGAGTTTCGGAGCACTGCTTCGGAAGCGGGATACAGGGGGAGGCGCCCAGAACGGGCGCCTCTTTTATTGGTGGGATACAGCCGTGGTCACCGCTACCAGGCCGCCTCATGACCACCGGCCCGGCAGACCGAATTTAGGTGTGGGCGTTTGATCCTGCACCGCCGGCAGCGTATCATCTCCACTTCATGTCTTCGAAGAATACCGATACGCGCGGCGACTACACCGAGGGCCCCATTCTGGTCTCCATCCTGAATATGGGTCTTCCCTCCATGTTCGGGTTCCTGAGTCAGAACATCTATGCGCTCGTGGATACCTACTGGGTGTCCAAACTGCCCGAGCAGGAAGCGGCCGTTGCGGCGATTACCTTCTGCACCGCCGCACTCTGGTTGTTCTTCAGCTTCAATCATCTGGTGGGACCGGGCTCCGTAGCCATCATCTCCCGCCGCTACGGCGAGAAGGCCTACGCGGAAACCGAGAAGGCCATCCGCGAGACCATCGTACTCAAGCTGATCTTCGGCGGCTTCTTCGGCGCCATCGGGTTCTTTCTCCTGAAACCGATGCTCGTCTGGCTCGGTGCGGAAGGCACGGCGCTGGAGATGGGCGTCGGCTACGGACAGGTGTGGTTTCTGGGGCTCGGCATCAGCTATGCAATGTACTCCATCTTCACCGCCATGCGCAGCGTCGCGAATCCAAAGATGGCGATGATCCTGATGATCGGCTCCAATCTGCTCAACATGATCCTCGATCCGATTTTCATCTTTGGGCACTATGGTGTGCCCGCCATGGGCATTCGCGGCGCGGCCATCGCATCGATGACCGCCATGGTGATCACGCTGGTCGTTGGGCTCCTGCTGTTCGCGTTTAGAACCACCAACGTACCGATCCTCTTCCGCGGCGGCCTGCCGATGACGATGAATACCATGTGGCACATCGTCCGCATCGGCATCCCGGCGTGGCTGGGAAGCCTCTCCTATTCGAGTGCGCGTCTCGTCATCACGCCCCTGATCGCTACGTTCGGCACACGCGTCGTCGCCGCCGACGGCGTGGGCAATCAGGTGACGGCATTCGGAATCATGATCCTGGTCGGCATGGGTCTGGGGTTGTCGTCCCTGATCGGCAACAACGTCGGCGCCGGCAAGATCGACCGAGCCCGCAAAATCGCCGACTCGGCCATCGTACTGGGCGTAGGCATCATGATCCTGATCGGGATCGGCGTGGCGTTATTTCCGCGACACATCATGGGCATTTTCTTCGACCACGAGGAGACGCTGGCCATAGGTGAGGTCATGCTTCGTATCATGGCCCTGGGGTTTCCGTTCATCGGACTCTTCCTGATGGTGGAGGAGATTCACGCCGGTGTCGGCATGAACAAGCCGTCCATGATCTACAACCTGCTGCATTCCTGGGTGCTACAGATCCTTCCGGTCATCGTTCTGACCCAGTGGCTGCACATGGACGTGACAGCCATCTGGTGGTGTATCTCGCTGTCCGGCGTCCTTTCATCCGCGGACTTCTACCAGTACTACCGTCGCGGTCGCTGGCTGACCGCCAAGGTCTGACGCCGGTCCCTCACACGAATCGTCAGGCCCCGCCGGTTCGGTACCGATACCTAGTACATGACCGAACCCGGCATGCCGGCGGGCCGGACCTCCCATGCGATCCTGCTGATCTTCTGCCCCGATCGACAGGGCCTGGTGGCCGCCGTTACACAGTTCATTCATACTCATCAGGGCAACATTCTCGACCTGGATCAGCATGTCGATCCGAGTGAAGGCGTGTTCTTCATGCGCGTGGCCTGGGCGCTGACGGGATTCGGCCTGGACACCAGAGGATTCCGGGAGCGATTCAATGCGGAAGTCGCTGACCAATTCGAGATGACCTGGGCGCTGCACACTTCGGCGACGGCGCCCCGGATGGCCGTCTTCGTCTCGAGACAGTCACACTGCCTCCACGACATCCTGGCGCGCGTAGAGTCGGGCGAGTGGCAGGTGAGGATCCCCCTCATCATCAGCAACCACCTCGATCTCAAGCCGATCG
>JAUVRN010000273.1 GCA_030597645.1 Candidatus Zixiibacteriota bacterium | reverse complement strand
ACTGGCCCTGAGGCTCATGGAGAGTGACTCAGGCTGTGGACGGACGCCTCGCATCGTGCGGGACGGCACGGATTGGCACGGCCGGGACGCGGCCTCCGGCCTATACCTGTACCGGCTCGAGGCGGAAGGCATCGAACGGGTCAGGAAGATGGTGCTGGTGGGTTAGCGATCGAAGACGCCCCCGGTCTCCTTCGTAAAGACGTACTGGCCGGTCTGCGTGTCGATGATGTATGCGCACACGGTCGTGGCCCCCTTTGCCGGGAGGGTCGTGGCCGAGATCTGATAGCGGCCGATCTGCGATGCCTGTGACTGCGCTTCGATTGGGGTCTGCTGGAAGAGGTGAGCGAGCAGCAGGGCCACCGCCATACCCATGAGGAAAATCTTCAGTTTTTCGTAACGTGACATGTGGGCTTCTCCTTGTTCGGATTCTCCATACAAGTCCGAGGAATTGACTACCGGCAAGCGCTACCCGCCGGGGCCGAGTCGACGTACACGCAATCGTGATTCAACAAAGGAGGCGGAACCCGACGGCGCCGCCAGGAATGTTGTGCCTCAGGCTTTGACCAGCGTCCGGTAACGGTTGCGACGGTTCTTGAAGAGCTGGTCGCCGAGCTCGCTCTGCCGCCAGTCTTCGTATGCCGAAAAGTTTCCTTCGTACCAGCGGACTTTGCGGTCGCCTTCGAACACCAGCATGTGGGTACACACGCGGTCGAGGAAGAACCGGTCGTGGCTGATCACCAGCATGCAGCCCGAAAACGGCATGATAGCTTCTTCAAGCATCCGCAGGGTGTTGACGTCGAGATCGTTGGTCGGCTCGTCGAGCATGATCACGTTGCCGCCCGCCTTACAGATCTTGGCCAGGTGACAGCGGTTTCGTTCGCCGCCGGACAGCTCACTCGCCTTTTTCTGCTGCGAAGAGCCCTTGAAACCGAACTGGGCAAGATACTGTCGAATGGGAATCTTGCGGTTGCCGATCGTGATCTCTTCGAGGCCGCCCCCGACCTCCTCGATCAAGGAGACACTCCCGTCGAGTGTGCGCTCCTGATCACCATAGTCGAGCTGTACAGTGGAACCGATGATGACTTTGCCATTGCCGGGTTCCAGATCACCGGCGATCAGTTTGAACAGGGTCGTCTTCCCCGTTCCGTTGGGGCCGGTCAGTCCGACCACAGCTCCGCGCGGCACGTTGAACGAGAGATCTTCAAACAATAGCAGGTCATCATAGCCCATGGCGACGCCGTGGAACTCGATCACCTGGCTGCCGAGCTCGGGACCCGGGGCAATCTGGATGCTGACCTCCCCACCCTCTTTCTGGGCGGCCGCCTCGCGTGCCACAAGCTGTTCGTATTCCCTGATCCGCACGCGTGACAGCTTGTTGCGATCGTCGCGGCTCATACGGATCCACTTGTATTCACGCTGGAGCGCGCGACTTCGCGGCGTGTCCTTCTTGTTCGCGGCCGTCAGCTTGGCCAGCTTTTGCTCCAGCCAGGATGTGTAGTTGCCCTCCCACGGGATGCCATGGCCACCTTCCAGCTCGAGAATCCACTTGGTCACGTTGTCGAGAAAGTACCGGTCGTGTGTTACGATGATGACGGTGCCGGGATAGACCTTGAGCTGTTCCTCGAGCCAGTTGACGGTCTCCGCGTCGAGGTGGTTGGTGGGCTCGTCGAGCAACAGCAGGTCCGGCTGCTCCAGCAGCACCTTGCACAGGGCCACACGCCGTCTCTCTCCACCGGAGAGCGTGGCGACCTTGCGGTCGTCGTCGGGCAGGCAGAGTGCGTCGCTGGCGACGTTGAGTTTCTGATCGAGATTCCAGGCGTCCACGGCGTCGATCTGGTCCTGGAGCACACCCATGCGGTCCATGGCCTTTTGCATCTCGTTATCGTCCAAGGGGGACGCCATGGTCTCGGCGAGGCTGTTGTACTCGCTCAGCAACGCCTGGGTCTCGCCAAATGCCGATTCGATCGTCTCGCGGACCGTCAGTTCCCCGTCGAGCTGCGGCTCCTGCGCGACCATGCCGGACCGGAATCCCGGAGTGATGACGGCGGTGCCGTCGAACTCGGTCTCGAACCCTGCCATGATGCGAAGTACGGTGGTCTTGCCCGATCCGTTCTCGCCGACGATGCCGATCTTGGCGCCCGGGTAGAAGCTCAGGTTGATGTCCCTGAGCACCTGCTTCTGCCCGTAGAACTTGTTCACGCGGTACATGTGAAAGATGAACTTCTCTGCCATCCGCCGAATCTCCAGGTGGTGTCTTGGTCCGTTTTCCGAGTTCTTAGAACTGGTTTCAATATGATGAGCCAACAAACCCGTGTCTACCAGTCAGTTGACCCAGAGAATTCGCAACCGACAGGGCCCTTTGCCCGTAGGCAGAGGTGTCCGGTGGATTCGGCATGCGCCTTTGGTTTGATATTCAGCGGCAACGTTGTATTATCTCTTATACAGGGGCGCACAGCATCCACGGCTCGACATCCGACCCGACCCCGCATATAAGCCCGCTCATCGCACCGCCGCGTAGCCGCGGCCAACCGGGAGTGTTACAATGCACGTGTTTCGCCTGATTGCGATCACCCTGCTGGCAGTCATTCTCCTTGCCCCGACTCTACTGACCGCCCAGCCGATCCCCCCCAACGTCCGGCTCAATACGGACACCTCGCCATTTCTCCAGAACGAGGAGCAGATCTGGATCAACCTCACCGACTCGCTCAACATCGTGGCCGACTGGCGCGACTGGCGTCTGGGCTTCCGGCGTATTGGCGTCGGCTTCTCGACGGACGGCGGCGCGACCTGGTTTGACTATCTGTCCGGGGGACGCTTCGACCGTCAATCCGATCCGTGCATGGTAGGCGATCAGCACGGCGTATTCTACATGAACATGCTGGATTACAACTCCGCAGGTCCCGAAAGCCAGATTTCCGTGTTCCGATCCACCAACGGCGGCATGGGGTGGACCGGTCCCTTTGCGGTAGCCCCCCTGGGGCCGTACTTCGAGGACAAGCAGTTCACCGCGGTGGATCGCACGGGCGGTCCGTATGACGGAAACTATTACGTCTCCTGGACGCGCTTTCCCAATCCCGATCGCATGATCTTTGCGCGCTCCACCGATGGCGGTGTAACGTTCGACGATACGATCACCGTCGGGCCGGTGATTCCGACGGCGTGCGGCATCCGAGACCAGGGCCAGTTTTCCATTCCCATCATCAACTCCGACGGTTCGGTGCACGTCCTCTGGCAGGGCGCCGAATGGGACAGCGCCGCCTGCACCGGGGTGCGAGCCATCCGCCGTGCACGGTCCACAGACGGCGGTGTCACCTTTACCCGGGATTCCGTCGCGTTCTACACGAGCCTCGGCTACTGGGATGTGGACGGCTCCATCGATGTCTACGGCATGCCCAACGGCGACGCCGACATCTCGGGCGGGCCGTACGACGGCACAATCTACATTGCGCGCACCGAATTTGCCAGCCCGAGCACCTTCGAGACCAATGTTGTACTGCACAAGTCGACCGACAACGGTCTGACGTGGGATGACACGGTGACCATCAATGACGACCCGCCGGATCAGAACATCGACCAGTTTCACCCGTGGCTGATCGTCAACGAGGACGGGACCATTCTGGTGGTGTTCTACGATCAGCGGCAGGACCCGAGTCACTGGCTGTTCGATTGCTATTTCTCCGCTTCCTATGACGGCGCCGAGACGTTCATCACCAATTACAGGCTCTCCAGCGTATCATCAAGCCCATCCAGCCTGGCCTCCGTACGCAGCAAGGAGATGCCGCGAAACGATCTGGATCCCTATCCCGGCGGTGTGAGCCCCACCGCGACGCTCACGCCCATGGCCGGCGCCATCGCAGAGTACATCGGCGTCCATGCCAAGCACGATTACGCGGTGGCCGTGTGGACCGACACACGTGACGGTACGCAGGACGTGTACTCGGCGCGGTTCGACATCCCGTTCTTGAAGCCCAGACTCTATCTGCCGGAGGATGGATTCTCGACGGCCTCCTCCACAACCCCGCCCTT
>JAUVRN010000223.1 GCA_030597645.1 Candidatus Zixiibacteriota bacterium | reverse complement strand
GCGTCGAGGGCGGCAGGCCCAGTATCTGCGCCGCTCCATCTGATCCGTAGATCTTCCAGCCGGCCACATCCAGCGCCGCGATCAGATTGTCGCGTTCCGCGTTGCGCATCTCCCGCTCCGTCTTGATCCGTGCCGGCGTTTCGGGCTCGGGGGAGAGAGCGACCTGAGAATCGCCCGCGCGCTCAGGCAGATCGAGCTGGATGTAACCCTGCCGAGAACGAATGACGGCGCGTTCGATGACGTTTTGAAGTTCACGGATGTTACCCGGCCAGTCGTACGTCTGTAGCTGGACGACGTGTTTCTGCTTGAACCGGGGCAGAGGCACACCGAGCCGACGACAGGTATGCTCCAGGAAGTGCTCCGCGAGGAGCGGAATGTCGTCCGACCGCTCCTTGAGTGGCACCACCTGGATCGGAAACACAGACAGCCGAAAGTAAAGGTCGCGCCGGAAGCGTCCCGCTTCTACATCCTCTTCCAGGTTACGGTTGGTGGCGACGATCACGCGCACATCCACCTTACGCGTGCGTTCCTCCCCGAGGCGCTCGAATTCGCCTTCCTGCAGGACGCGCAGCAACTTACCCTGCAGTTCCACCGGGATTTCCGCAACTTCGTCGAGGAACAGCGTGCCGCCGTCCGCGAGTTCAAACCGGCCGGCACGGTCTTTGATGGCACCGGTGAACGATCCTCTGACGTGGCCGAAGAACTCGCTCTCGAACAACTCGCGAGGTATCGATGCACAGTTGACTTTGATGAGTGCGCGGGAGTGGCGTTTGCTGCGGCCGTGAATGGCGCGGGCGATGAGTTCCTTGCCGGTGCCCGATTCCCCCTGGATCAGAACGGTACTTTCCGTGGGAGCCACCAAATCGATCTGGGTGAACAGCTTCTGCATCGCGGTGCTGCGGCCGACAATGTCGCCGAAGGCCTGTTCTTCGCCTGCCTGTTCACGGAGGTACTCGTTTTCCAGTTCGAGCTGACGCCGGAGTTCGCTGATTTCTCTGAACGCCCTGGTATTGGCGATGGCCGCGGCCAGTGTGTCGGCGGCGGCCTTGAGTGCGTCGATCTCCGCCGACGTCCATTCCCGGCCCGCGCGGCACTCATCGCAGCCGATCGTACCCCACCAGCGGTCATCCGTGATGATGGGCGCCAGGGCAAACGACACGACGTCCTGCTCGTCGAAGATCAGGCGCTCTTCCGGGGCGAGGTTGTTGGTGTGACCGTACATGACCTCACCGCTCCCGAGCGTCTCTTCGAATCGTTTCAGCCCCTGCTCCCTCAGGTTGAGTTGCTGCAGCCGCCGGTCACGGAATGAGGGTTGGATGCCGTCCGCCAGCCACTCGTGGGTGAGGCGACTGATGGATCCGCCGTCGGTGGCCGGTTCGTGCTTGAAGATGTATACACGACTTACCCGGGCCGCTTCACCCAGGCGTCTCAGGACATCCGGAATGTGCTCTTGCCAGGAAGCAGACTCGAGGAACCGGGCCGCCGCGAAGCGTACGGCCTGAAGAATGCGATCGCGACGTTCGAGTGCGGCTTCGGCCTGCCGGCGCTCCGAGATGTCACGTACCGCGACGATGCGCCGTGGCGTTCCGTCGTACTGCAGGGTTCGGGCGCGAAACTCCAGCGGGACGAGTGTACCGTCTCTTTTTTGCCCCATGGCCTCGTGTGATTCGTCGCCGCCGTCTCGAATGAGTGCTCCGACCCGAGCGCGATCCTCCGGCACGACGAACCGCATGGCTTCGGTACCGACAAGTTCATCGAGCGGAAATCCGGTCAGGGCACAGAAGGAGTCGTTGGCGTCGATGATCCGGCCCTGTTCGTGGATGAACACCCCTTCAAACGTCGCCCGGGAGAGGCGCTCGAAGCGCATCTCGCTTTCCTTGCGGGCGCGCTCGATCTCGAGACGCTTCACGGCCGAGCCAATGGCGTCGGCCGCGGCACGCAACGCGTCCAGTTCCATCCCCTTCCAGCCCCCTGGTCGGCGATGTTCCAGGCCGATCGTGCCCCACAGGCGCTCGTCTACGAACACGGGCGCGGCGACAAAAGTCACGATCTCGGAATCGAGACGCTCGAAGAAGGTCTTCTCCTCGCTTTCCAGCGTCTCCGTATTCACCACCAGCGTCTGCCCCGCGCCGAGCGCATCGACCATGGGGCCGAAACCCGCGGCCTTCACGTCGAGGTGCTTCATGCTGGGATGATTCTTCAGCGGCGGAACCCCCTCTTTGCACCATTCGTGCGTCTTCGTAAGGCGCAGCACGTCGGCGTCATCATGGTAGTAGTTGGAGAGGAATGATCGCGAGGCGCCGGCCGCGCTGCCGATGGCCTCGAGGATTTCGTCTACGTAGTCTTCCCATTCGGGCGTCCGGAGAAAGCGGGTGGTCGCCAGCGTTACAGCGTGCAGCACCGCATCGCTGTGTGATAGCGCCGTCTGGACGCGCAGTCTCTCTATCGCCGCACCGAGCGTTTCGGCCGCGGCCTTGATCGCCTCCAGCTCGGCCTCCGTGATGATGCGCGTGGTCGGAAAATGGAGCACGAACATGCCCCACAGGGTGCCTCCGGTGAGCACCGGAACGATGATCATAGAGTGCAGGTGGGAAATGTCATCGATGATGTCAGGTCCATCGCCAGGCAACAGGGGTCCCCTCGGATCGTGCAGAATATCCCCGTTGTTCAGAGCCTCCCGGATGTTCGTCCGGCTTGGATGCCCCATGTCGAGGACGCCGTAGTCGGCCGCCTCGGCAACGGACGGAACACCCTCATCGCACCACTCGTGCAGCAGCGGAGCGGTCATGGCCTCGCCGGTTCCCTCCACGTTGCGGATGTAGACCCGACTTGCACCGGTGGCCAGGCCGAGGTGCCGCAGGATCTCCTGGATGTGCTCATCCCATGTGCTCGATCTGAGGAACGACTCAGCCGCTTTGCTGACCGCCCGCAGAATGGCGTCCCTGCGGGTCAGGGCATCTTCAGCCCGCTGACGTGCCAGTTCCGCTCCGGCGTGGGCCGCGAAGATGCGGATGATATCCTGTGCCAGGTCAGGATGGCTCAGGGGCTTCGTGTCCATCGCAACCAGCAGGCCGATGGGCTCGCCGTCGGGCGACAACAGGGGCGTCCCCAGGTAGCTCTCCAGGCCCATCTCGGCCAGGTGTGGATCACCGGGAAAGAGCGATGCCACGCGCTCGTTGCAAAAGCAGATTTCGCCGCCGAACACGTTTTCGCAAGGCGTGCCCTTAAGTTCGTAGGCGAAATTGTCAACGAGGCCTCCGTCGATCCAGGCAGATAGCGTCTGCATGGCAGGCGGCTGGTCGGGGCCTTTCTCGGCCACCCAGGCGATCTTCGTTCCCATCAGCCTCGTCAGGTTTCTGATGAGGGTATCGAAGTACGCCTGGCCTCCTTCGACCGAGGACGCTTCGACGAGGCTCCGAAGCGCGTCGGTGAGTTTGTTGCGCGTGGTGATGTCCGTGGAGATGCCGCCGATTGCATACGTCTCACCGTGTGCGTCCACGAGCGGGAACTTCACGGACAGGTAGGTCAGCAAGCCGTCGGGGCCGGGGGCGGATTCCTCGAACTGCATGGCCTCACCGGACTCCAGTACCTGACGATCCGTGACCAGGCACGATTCCACCACGTCCGGCGGTAACAGGTCGGGCGTCGTGCGGCCGGTGATTTCATCTTTGGATTTGCCGAGCATTTCGGCGAACCCACGGTTGGCCAGCAAATACCGATCGTCGAGGTCCTTCATGTAGATGAGTGCCGGTGAATTGTCGATGATGCTCTGCAGCCTCGCTTCGCTCGCTTCCAGGGCCTGTACGTCGGCACGGCGCTGAATGGCACTGGCAAACACCTGTCCGGCCAATCGAAGGAGGCCGATTTCGTCGTCGGTCCACGGTCGATTGGACTGGCAGGTGGAGAAACCGAGAAATCCGATCGGGCGGCCCTCATAGGTCATGGGTACATCCAGCATGGCGCCGACACCCTGTTGGCGCAGGTTCTCTCTGAGCGATTCGAACTCGTCAGTCAGTGTGTCGATTGTGGCAATGGCGACGACTTCGTTATTCTTGAGTCGTGAAGTCCAGCTCGGCATCAAGGCGAGATCGAGGCTCTGCAACTGCAACTTGTCGGTACGCAGTTCCGCAGTGCGCCAGAGGTGTGTCATCGAGATCTTCACACCGTCATCAGACAGGCGAAACAGATAGGCCGAGTCGGCCCGGACGAACCGCCCGATGTCTTCGAGTGCGCTTTCGATGAGCGCGTCGAGGTCTTGTGGAGACGGTCCGATGAAGCGAGACGAGATCTCCGCGATCAGCCGTTCGAAGCGCAAGCGATACTCGAGCATCGCCTCGGCGCGGCGGCGGGCGGTGATATCCCGCGTGACCGCGATCATGCAGGCCTGGCCGTCCAGTTCCAGGAGTTCCGCGGATACCTCGCAGTCTCTGAACGCGCCGTCGTGGCGACGAATGCGCACGGCCAGGTCGCGACAGTGATGCTCCTTCTTGAGGGTCTCGACCATGCGTTCG
>JAUVRN010000059.1 GCA_030597645.1 Candidatus Zixiibacteriota bacterium | reverse complement strand
TTGGGAAACAGGCGGCGGAATTCGTCCCAGTCTCCGGGTGTGGGGCGGAATTCCATCTTGAGCAGGGCCCAGCGTGCCATGCGCACGAAGTTGGTCAGGAACGTCAGCGTACCGACCAGAATCAGCCCGAGCCCGAACTGCAGCACCGGCAGATAACCTGCGACGATGCCTGCCGCGCTCATGCAGAGTCCCAGCACGTAGGCCCACTGCGACACGCGCTTCAGGCCGTGATGATATAGATCGCGCATGCCCGGCACCGGTTTCTTGCCGTAGTCTGCACCGAAGCACTCCTGCCAGACCCACATCGGAAACAGCTTGAACGCGAATATCACGATCGTGAGTACGAACCAGCCCACCAGTCCCACCAGGCCGTACGCCATCTGGATCCGGCCACGCAGCGGATCCGCAGCCTGCGGCAAGCCCAGGGCCAGTGCAAGGCCGGCGGAGGCGGCGAGAATCAGCATGACCAGGGCGGCTAGTTCGCCCTCGCGCGCACGGCCACGCACAAAACCGACAAATGCCCCCCAGCCGTGCCAGATGATCACCGCGAGGACCAGGGTGGCAAACAACGGCTTCCCGGGGAGGTTCCACAACCAGCCCGCGATCAGGCCGAGTGTGCCGATCTGCAGCACCGCGTAACGCACCGGCCAGAGACGCCGGTTGCCCTGCGTACGCGGCCACAGCCGGAGGTGCCAGCCCAGGATCATGGTGGTGACCCAGCCGAGGCCGGCCAGGTGTGCGTGCGCGAACAGGAATCCCGTGAAGGTGCCCCCGATCGACGGCAACAGGTCCGGCATGCCCTTGCGCACCCCCATCCACGTACCCAGCAGGGCGGCGACGACCAGGTACACCATCGCGGTGAGCACGTACCGCGCCACCCAGCTATCCCCGCGGGCGGGGAAGCGGATGTCCCACCACACGTAGAGCTGGAGTAGCGCGGAGCACAGCACGAGCAGTGCAGACCAGGCCAGACCGTGCCACGCCGGCAGCCAGAAGTAGAAGATCATGCCGAGCACGCCGAGCGCGTGCACCCAAAAGTGAATGCGCGCCCAGCGCCTGGACCGGGGCAGGACAAACAGCGCCATGGGCGCGAGACGATACGTCACGCCCATGATCAGTGACGTGACAAAACCGAGCGTAAACGTGTGCGTGAGGGCCAATAGCTCATTGGAATAGTAGAATTCCAGCAACAGGGGAGCGCGCACCACCAGCCAGATCGATCCGCCCAGCAGGGACAAAACGGCCAGGATGATGAACGGTTCTTCGAGGCGGCCGGTGTGCTTTGAAGACGAAGACACGCGAGATCAGTGCGCGGCGGCAGACGGCCGCTGCCAGCCTCCGACGCGGCGTCCTATGCAGTCGTCCTGCACCACGAGGATGCCCAGAGCACGCGCTCGGGCGGCGAGATGGTCGTCACGCACGCCGTCCTGGAGCCACAGGACCACCGGCTTCTTGGCCAGGATATCCTCCGCGTGATCCTCCAGGTGCTCGCTCCGCCGGAACACGTCCACGATATCCACGGGCCCGGGGACGCGCGCCAGGTCGGGGTAGCACGTCTGATGGAGGATGGTGTCGCGGCCGGGATTGATGGGCACCACCTCGTACCCCCAACGCAAAAGGGCGCCGGCCACGTCGTGGCTCGGGCGCCCGATACGATCAGATAGCCCGATGATCGCGATCCGTCGGGGCGGCGGATACACCGCGCGGATCACGACCGGATCGAAGTCGGGGCCGGTCATGTTACACGACCGCCCCCACCAGCTTGTCGATCTTCTCGGTGAACTGCTTTTTGGGCACCGCACCGATGATCTGGTCGACCACCTCGCCGCCCTTAAAAAAGAGTACGTTGGGGATCGACATGATCTTGAACTTCATGGCGACGTCCTGGTTGGAATCGACGTCGAGCTTGGCGATCTTCATCTTGCCTTCGTACTCACCCACAAGCTCCTCGACGATCGGCGCGATCATGCGACAGGGGCCACACCAGGTCGCCCAGAAATCGACCATTACGGGAACATCCGATTGTATGACTTCGGCATCAAAATTGTCATTGTTCAACTCAAGTGGCTTAGCCATCTAATACATCCCTTCCGTCCGGGCCCCCCTGGAGCCGGACCGAGCATTATTGCGTCTCCTTCGTCCACCCGATACGTACATGATAGATACCCCGGATAACGTGGACAACCGCAAATCCGGGCACAACAAAGCCCCCGTCCACGCTCGCACCCCGCAACTGCTGCACCGATGCAACGCAAGCGCGACCAGGGGCTTACCATATCCCATGAACCGGGAAGGACCCATGTGGATCCCGGCATCGGAGGATTCAACCCGCCGGTGTCGGCCGAGGTTCCCCCAATTCCAGTGACTTGATTCAGGACACCAGCGGCCCGTTGAAAAGGTGCTTTCGAAGCGAGAATCCGGAGTCCTGGGCTGCTAACGGGCGGGCGGGCCGACCAGGGCAACGAGCCGCTGCGCGGCTGCAGACACCCGGGCGGGCGCTATCCGCTCCATGCACTCGGAGGGTATATCGGTTCGCAGACAGAGCCGGCTGCGGCAGGGGGCGCACCACAGGCGCTCACGAACCACTTCTACGGCGGGTCCGAGGGGGCGAGTCTCGACGGGATCGCCCGGACCAAAGATGGCCACGACCGGGCAGCCTACGTGCGCCGCCAGGTGTGCCGCTCCCGAATCGACACCGACGAACACCGCGGCTGTCTCGAGCAGCAGGGCCAGACCGGCCAGGGATGTCTCCCCGCAAAGATTGTGCACTCCGACCGTGGTACCGGCGGCCACCCTGTCGGCCAGCGGACGTTCCGTGTTGATGCCCACGAGCACCACGGGACCATCGGCTCGCAGTTGGGCAACCACATGTTGCCAGTTGCCGGGAGCATAGCGTTTGGAGGAACCGGCGGCGCCTACGGCGACGACCGCATAGGATCCGGGATCCAGGCCCAGGGCGCGCAGCCGGTCCCGCGTGCGGCGACGCTCGGATTTGGGCCAATCCAGGGCCGGCAGAGCTCGAGTGGCGGCCGTGGCACCCGGTCCCAAGAGGCGGAGCATCTCCGTGGAGTAATGCAGGGTTCCCGCGGCGGGCGTCCGCGGTACGGGCTCCGTCAACAGCCAACTGCGTGCGTCGCTGGCAAACCCGATACGCTCTCGCACTCCGGCCAAAGCAAACAGAAGTGCACTCGAAAACGACGCCGAGAGCAGGTACCCGAGCCGAAACGTGCCCCGCCGGCGAATGCTCCGAGCGGATCGTATCATCCCCGTGACACTTCCGGCATCACGTCCGAGTGCCGCCACGTCGAGCCCGGGCCAGGCGCGCCAGAATTCGGCGACGCGCGGGTGGGCCACGACCTGTATGCGCTCCGCACCGTGGCGTTCGGCCAGCGTGGCCACGAACGGTCGAGCCATGACCGAATCACCCAGCCAGTTGGGGACGCGGACCACGACGTCACGCACGCTCAAGCCCGCCAGCTCTCGTCGTCGTCCGGATCGACGTACTCGTTGAAGTTCGGTTCGCCCTGAATGCGGTCCTCGATGCGCCAGCGGCGTTCGATCTCCCGCGCGCGGCGTTTCTTGAGCAACCACACCACGACGATCAAGAGCGCCAGCAGCGCCCACCAGAATCCAGCGTCGGTGATCAGGGACATGATGTTGTACCGTTTCTCCAGTTCGGTGACCAGGCTGGCCTGGAAGTCGGGGTATCCGGAACCGAGGGCCCGATGAAATGCCTGGTCTATTGAAAGTCCGCGTCCGAGCGCACGCAACAGCTCACGGACACCTTCGCGCCCGAACTGATCCTCCAGAAACTGATACGCCGCAAAGGACTGGGTATATGCCAGGGCGGCCTTTTCGCTGCCGAATCGATTGACGCCCTCGAGTTCGCGGAGGCTCAGCAACTGTCCGGCCCAGGCAGCCCTGGCCAGACGCATGTATCGACCTATACCCCACTCGAAGGCCGTATGCATGGCAAAGCCTTCGTCGAGCCAGCGTGGAATCCGGGCGTCGGGCCCGGCGAGGCGATGCAGGTAAATATGCGCGTACTCGTGCTGCACCACCTGTGCGTAAGGCACCGGCCATGTCCCGGCACCGGGGGCCATCAGAACGATGCGGCCGAGTCGGGGCACGGCGGCTGCGACGCCCCAGTCGGGAAAGGCCGGTCCGGTGAGTGCCAGGAACTCGTCGCGGTCGGCCGCGATGTGGACGGTGATGCCGCTGTCGGCTACCGGACCGAAATAAAAAAAGAGGCGTTCACGCGCCGCCCGGATGTGTGGCGCCGTGGCACGGATCCACTCCTCCCGTTCGGCCCGGTACGTGATTTCACCGTCCCGGAGTTCGGCACCGTGCGCCGCCACGGTGAACAGAGCGGCCAGGCTCAGCGCTTGAGCCGATCGAATAGGCCTTCCAACCCCTTCTTGAGATTGTCGTCCAGTTGTTTCTTGAGTTCGTCGGTGACGCGCTTCTCCAGTCGCCGTTTGATCACCGGCTCCAGGCGGCGCCAGTCCAGCTCGACTGTGGGCTTCTGCAGGGTGCCACCGACGTGCACGTAGAGCTCGAGCTGACCGTCGTCGTTTTTCATGAGCTCTACCGGATCGATCTGATCGCGCCACGCTGCCGGGAAGAGATTTCGTGCCGACTGGGGCAACCGGACCTGCGCGGACGTCGCCGCGGACAGCAGGCCGTCCAGGTTGTAGCCGAGTGTGCCGTCGAGGCCGGACGATCCGGCCATGATCCACTGAGCATCGGGCGTCGTGAATCGGAAATCGTCCATGGTCAGGCGGCCCCGGTCCACACGGAAACTGCTCCAGCGGCTGGCCAGCGGCATCGGGTCGGCCACCTCGAGGCCCAGCAACTGGTGGATCGCCCGGGCCGCCGGCAAATGGACGAGTTGGGCGTCATAGAGAATCGCGCCGCCGTCCACCACGAGCCCCGAGAGAAGCTGCTCCCAGGTGAAGCCGTAACCGGCGACACGCGCATCAAGGCTGCCTTTGCCCTCGAGGTGCCGCGCCGCACGACCAAAGCGTGCAAGCGCATCTCCGAGTGCCACCGAATCGACGCGCACGTGAAAGCGGTACCCGCCGGGATCCGCCAGCTCCATGGCACCCGAAATAGCGGCGCGGCCGCCGTACACACGACCCTGCATTCGATCGATGAACAGGGAGTCCGGGCTGATCTGTGCCTCACCCTGCACACTGCGCCACGTCGCGCCGCCGGCCACGAGCGTATCTGCGGAGAGGGTCACGTGTGCGCAGGTGGCCGGAACGAAGGGAGGCGTACTGGTATCTGACGGGGCCGCGCTGTCGCCGGCCAGGTCCGGAAAGAGCGCGTCCAGATCGAGGAGCGACGAGCGCAGGTCCAGCTCTGCAAAGGTGGAGTCGGGCCACTCACCCTGCATCAGAACGGGCCACGGTACAGGCGCCACGTTCATGGACATGGAGAGTCGGGAGGGGCCGGTGCGGAGGAGCAGGTCCGCCAGGTCGATCGACTTGCCGTCGTACGTCACACTGCCCCCGTCGACCAACAGCGGCTGGAGATCGAGGTACGCATACCGAACCGCCCGGGGCGTGGCGCGCGCACGTACGCGCCATCGTTCCGGCGACTGCAGCGGTCCACGTGCGGACGCCGACCATTCCACCGTGCCCCCGAGGGTCACCGAGTCTGTGGACCACCCTTCCAGATCGGTCCGGCTCGCCAGCGTCAGCTCGATCCGGTCGGACGGCGGCCATGAACCGACGAGCCCCAGATCGACAGGGCTGCCGAAGAGATGCAGGTCCTTGGCGGACACGTGGAAACCGTCAGCGGTAACGGGTACCGCCAGCGAAGCGAATCGCACTACCTCCGTCGTGCCGCGATCGACACGACCGCCGAGCCAGACCAATTCGGCACGCGCACTCCCCGTAGTCAACTCATCGATCGGCCCGTCCAACTCGATGTCCAGGCGCACCTGGCCCGATACACTGTATTCGCGGAAGAGCGTGTCCTGGTCCAGTTCCAACTCGGACAGCAGGTCGGCCAGCCCGGTGGGTCCAAGCGTCAGTGAACCCCGGGCTACGGGCCCGGTGTCGACCAGCTCAACCTGTGCCTTACCATAGAGAGGGATGCCGGCCAGTGTACCCTGCATGCGCGTGAGGTTCACCTGCCACGATTCGAGATGAGCGGTGCCGTCGGCTTCGAACTCCAGCACGTGGTCGAAGCGCAACGTGTCATCCCGGCTCAACCACTCGGCCCGGGGAAGGGAGATGCCCAGTTCAAAGCTCGTGTCTGCGGGGTGCATGGTGATGTGGCCGCTCAGATCCTCGACGGTCCACGCGCTGGAGTCGTCGGGGTGGATGCCGTGCAGCGTGATGCCGGACCACACCATGTGCTCGGCCAGGAGCGGCAAGCCGCCCCCTTCCCCGTCGGTCAGATCGGAAATACTCGTGAGGGTGTCGTCAAAGACCTCATAGGTGAACTCAAGATCGTTGAGTTCCAGCTCGTCGATGTAAATCTGGCCGTGAAGGAGCGGCCACAGGCGCACGTGTGCCCGTGCCCGCCCGACCCGCAGCAGATGCGGTGTGGTGGCCGGCGGGCGATTCTCGATGACCAGTCCTTTAATGTACAATCCGAAGGGCGGCCACACCGATATACCGGCGTCCGCCAGGGCCACCGGTCGGGTCACGGCAGCCTCCACGCGGGGCACCAGCTCTTCGATGATGCGCTGTTTGGGATAGAGGACGTACAGCGTAACGGCAGCCGCCACGAACACGAGCGCCACCGCCACGGTGCTCCAGATCAGAATGCGAAGAAGGACCCGCATGGAGGATGAATCAGCAGGTTGTTTGCGTTAGATTTCGAGCGAGTCGCCCACGCCCAGCACCACCGGCTCGGCCTCGGTATCCTCGCGCACCTTGCGGGCGAATTCGGCCGGGTCCGCAGCGATGAGATCGAACGTATTGAAGTGCATGGGCACTACCGTTCGAGGCTTTACGAACGATGTGGCCCGGACCGCGTCGTCGATACCCATAGTGAAATTGTCACCGATCGGCAAAATGGCCAGGTCGACCCTGTGGAACTCGCCGAGCAGCTTCATGTCGTACGTCAGCGCGGTGTCCCCGGCGTGATAAATCGTGCGACCACCCACGGTCAGCAGGACGCCTGCCGCGTCGCCCGTGTAGGTCAGACCACCCTCATCGCCGCCGGTGCCGTGATGTGCCACCGTGAGTTGCACCCGCCCAAAGTCGAAATCGTGTCCGCCGCCGATATGCAGCGGGTGGGCCTTCAGCCCTTTGGACTGTGCGTAGTTGGCCAGTTCAAAGCAGCAGATCACCGTGGCGTCGTTGGCCCTGGCGATGGTTTCGGTATCGCCCCAGTGATCGCCGTGACCGTGGGTGACCAGGACCCAGTCGGCATGGATATCCTCGGGCTTGGCCTGGGCCACAGGATTGCCGGACAAAAATGGATCGATGATGATATTGGTGTCGCCGTCGCGCACTTCGAAGCAGCTATGGCCGAGAAATGTCACGGTTGCCATCGTCACCCTCCCGTCGGAGCATCTCGGGCGATCAGTCCGCCGCCCAGAACCCGTTCCGCGTCGTAAAATACCGCGGACTGACCGGGGGTCAAGGCGCGCTGGGGTTCGTCGAACGTCACCTCGACTCTTCCGCCCGGCAAGGGACGCACGTCGGCTGCCGCGGCGGCGTGTAGGTACCTCACCTTGACGGTGGCCCGCAACCGCTCGGAAGGCGCCTCGATGGATACCCAGTTGACCTGGTCCAGAATCACGCGCCGGGACCAGAGCGCTGCATCGGAGCCCACGTGCACGGTGCGGGTGTCCGGGTCGATCCGCTCTACGTACTGCGGTACGCCGCGTGCAATGCCCAGCCCTCGCCGTTGGCCGACGGTGAAGTCGGCGTACCCGTCGTGCGTACCGATCACCGTCCCGGTTTCGTCCACGATGGGTCCAGGAGACGTGGCGGCGTCGTGGTGCCCCAGCGTGTCCCGCAGGAAACGCCGGTAGTTGTCGTCCGTGACAAAACAGATTTCGCGACTCTCGGCCTTGTCCGCCACGGGTAATCCCAGCGCGCGTGCCCGGGCGCGCACTTCGTCTTTGAGCAGCGGGCCCAGGGGAAACATCGTGCATGCCAGCTGCTGCTGCGACAGGCCCCAGAGCACATAGGACTGGTCACGGGTCGGATCGACCCCGCGCCACAGCTCGTACCGCCCGCTGTTCTCGTTGTGCCGGATGCGCGCGTAGTGCCCCGTGGCGATGATCGGGGCGTCGACCTGGCGCGCGCGCGCGTACAGCGCCGTCCACTTGATTCGGTTGTTGCAGACGACGCAGGGATTGGGCGTGCGCCCGAGCCGATATTCCGCCACGAAGTCGTCGATGACCGTCTCACGGAACGCTCGCGTCATGTCCATGACGTAGTACGGAATGTCCAGAATGGCCGCGGTCGTTCGCGCACCGTCCATGTCCTCGAGCGAACAGCAACGGCCGTCGCGCGCTTCGGAGGTGCCGCCCACTTCCGCGTAGTCCCACAGCTTCATGGTGACGCCCAGGAGTGGATAACCCTGATCGCGAACGCAGGCCGCGGCCACCGCCGAGTCGACCCCACCCGACATGGCCACCAGCACGGTGGGCCGCCGGGCACCGCCGTCGGCGCGCAGTCGGGACTCCGTCATCCGTCAGGCGCCCTGTGCCGTGTAGGTCGGGGACAGGGCGCGCAGGCGCTCCACCACGGGCGGCAGCTCGCGGAGCAGTCGCTCTACATCTTCACGCGTGGTAGTTCGGCCCAGAGACACGCGTACGGCCCCCGCTGCCCGATGGGGCGGCACGCCCAGAGCAAGGATCACGTGGGAGGGCTCTGTGGCTCCGGAGGCGCAGGCGGAGCCGGATGCCACGCAGAGGCCGACCAGATCCAGGGAGACGACCACGGCTTCGCCCTCCGCGCCCGCGAAACTGAGATTGACTG
>JAUVRN010000172.1 GCA_030597645.1 Candidatus Zixiibacteriota bacterium | reverse complement strand
TTGTCCACTTTGATCGGATCGCCGTTCTCGAGATCGCGCAGCACCCGGAAACTGCCCGTAACGATCTCTTCCCCCTCCTCCAGTCCCGACTCCACTTCGATGTACTGCTGGTCGGCGATTCCGGTCTCGACTTCGCGGAATTCTACCACGCCGTCCTTCACTACGAATACGCCTTCCAGCTCACGGGGCTTTTCACGGCGGCGAGACCTGGCCGGCTTGTCGTCCTCGATCGCCGCCACGGCCACGCCGGCGTCGGCGTCGGTATCCGCACCGGACTCCGCGTCGGTGTCGGTGGTGTCCTTGGGTTCGCGCATGACCAGCGCCTGGATCGGGATCTGGAGCACGTCATCGCGCGTGCTCGTGGTAATATCCACCGAGGAGGTCATGCCGGGCTTGATGTTGTCCACGTCCTCGGTGAGGCGAACATTGACCATGAAGTTGGTCGCCTGATCCTGCGTGCCGAATCCTGATACTTCGGCACTGTTGCCGATCTTGACCACCTCGCCTTCGAACGACGTGTCGGGAAAGGCGTCGAGTTCGATTTCGACGGTCTGTCCCAGTTTCACGAGGGATATGTCCGTCTCGTCTACTTCGGCCTGGATCTCGATGACGGACAGATCGGATACGACCATGATCACGGTACCGGGGTTGTTCATAGTGCCGATGACCACGTTCTCTCCCTGCTTGGCCGTGAGATCGGTCACGGTGCCCGTGATCGGCGAACGGATGGTGCACTCGTCGAGGTAGTCCTCCAACTCGGCGAGATTGGCGCTCCACTGATCGACGGAATACCCGGCGGCCTTCCACGTGGCCTCCGCCGCATCGTATTCCTGCTTGGAGATCAGCTTGCGTGAAAAGAGTTCCTGCTGCCGATCCCACTCGAACTCGGCTTTGGCCTTGAGCGCCTCGGATTCGGCCACAGATGCCCGCGCTCTGCGCACGGCGTACTCGTAGCGATCGCGATCCAGCTCCACGAGCAACTGGCCTTCCCCCACGGCATCGCCCTCTTCCACGTGGATGGCCGTGATCCGGCCGGAGACATTGGCAGACATCTTCACCTCGGTCGGAGGCACCACCCGGCCGGTGGCCGAAACCATCTGTTGGAGGTCGCCGGAAGTGACCTTCTCGGTCATGACACTCCGGCCCTTCTTGCCCGACTGGCCGGCGTTCAGGGCCACGAGCCCTGCCACGACGACGACCACCACCAGGCCTATGATCAGCAGTTTTTTCTTCTTCATGAATACAGTCCTCTAGCCCGCCTCAATATATCTCTATACGCAGAAAACGGGCGTCGGATTCACGTTGAGCGCTAACAATCGCAGGGCTCTTGAGACCTTTCAGGCTCAATCTCCCCCCCCCATGGCCCGTTCCAGCTCGGCGATGGAGAGAAGCCAGTCATAACCGGCCTGAATTCGACCCGTCTCAGCCGAACTCAGATTCACCTGCGCCACCAGGATGTCGAGAATAGTGGCTGCTCCGAGATTGTACTTCTCCTGAGCGATGTCCAGGTCCTCCTGAGCTGACTCCACCTGATCTTCAGCGACTCGGAAGCGCTGGCCGCCCTCGTTGACCCCCAGCGCAGCGGTCTTGATTTCCAAGCGGACGTCCCGACGAGACTGGGCCAATTCCGACTCCGCCTCGTGCTTGGACACCTTGGCCTGTTTCACATTGGCGCTGGTCGAAAAGCCGGAGAAGAGATTCCAGTTCAGCTGAACGCCGAAGGAGTATGCATCCAGTTCGGTGAGTGAGTTCAGACCGTCCGCGAAATCGAAACTACCCCAGGCGTAGGTACCCACGAAGTCAATCGATGGCAACCGCGAGAACTGTGTACCGCCGAGTTCAGTTGACCAGCGTTTCAGATCGTACTCCCGTGCCATGACCGCAGGATGGTGATCCACGGCCTGGACGATGGCTTCCTCCGCTGGCAGCGGGTACGGTTCGAATTCGAACTCAACATCGACTGCTGTAGCTCTGGAAACATCCAGGGCCAGGAAATTATTCAGTTCGGCCCGATCCACCTCGATGGCGTTGAGGCGCGTGATGAGTTCCAGACTGTCGTTGCCCAACTGGACTTTGGATTTGAGGAAATCTGACATGGAGGCGGAGCCCAGTTCGTATCTGGCCTTGGATGTCTCGAGTTGCTCGATCGATCGCTGGACCGCCCGCTGCTGTACATCGGCCAGTCGCTGGCTCTTGAGCAGGTCGTAACACTTGGTCTTGGCCTGCAGAGCGACCAGTTGGCGTCTGGCGCGCAAATCCTCTTCGCTGGCATCTACCTGGGCGCCCGCGGCCTTGGGAACATGCAGGTAGGAACCGCCGCGGCTATTGAACAATGGCTGTTGAAGCGTAAACTGGTAGGAGTAGAAGTTCTCGAGAACGACGAAGCTTCTCTTGCCTGTGTTGGGATCTACCAGCTGCTCAATTCTTCCCGGATAGTTGGCTCGCCATCCCAGGGTCAGGTCCAGCCTGGGCAGCCACGTGGATCGGGAACGCAGCTTCTCGGCTTCGGATCGTTGCAGCGCGTTTCTCTGGCGAATGGCCTCGATGTTGTTCTGCCATGCCAGCTCAATTGCTTCCCCGATAGTCAGTGCCATCTTGGAGGGCATGGCGCCGGCGGGCGCGCTCTGGGCCGCAGCCACAGTGGCCGTCAGCACCCAGAGGGCGGTCAGGAATACAGGTACGCATCGTCGAATCATATGTCCTCCCAAAAAGCTCATAATCTACATGCCAAACATGCCGCCGAACAGGCTGCCGAGCCCGGCTTTGATCCCGATGGCCCAGACGGCCCACACGACGAAACTCCAGATCATCGCCTTTTGCGCGCGTACACCGCACAGAACCGACAGTCCGATACCCACGAGCGCATAGAACCAGATCGAGAACACGTCTACCTGGTCCAGCGCCCGGAACAGAAAAGTCTGGGTGTCGAGACTGGGCGTCAGCAGCGCGAGGCTCGTGTAGACGTGTGCCGAGCCTTTCATGTGTATCAGGGCGCCCTTGACGATCATCTCCGGGATGCCGGTCATGCTCGCGTACAAAAACATGGTCAGGTACTGTTTGTAGCGGCCGTCCCCGCCCAGGATCACGTTGCCCACCATGAGCCAAATGCCGGTGGCGATCAACCAGGACACCGAGGCAAATGCGGGACCCATTAAGAGCCGCCCGGGAGATGGACTCTCCTGCAACTCGCGCATGTTCTCGATGATCTCGTCGCGCTGTTCAGCCGGGATATTCTCGTTGAGCCGGATCGACTCCGCCTGGGCCATGATCAGGTACGGCCAGGTCGAGTAGGTAAACGCCAGGATCACCGCGAAGAGTATGATCGCGGGCAGCACCCAGGGCGATTTTTCGCGCAGCCCGTCGAAGGCCGCACGCGGCTCGATCAGCACCTTGAACATGGCGCCGACGGGGCTCACCGATGGGGTCTGAGACTGTTGTGTTGCATCGGGTTCAACCACGGGACCGCTCCTTCAATGTTCTACTGACGGCAGCGCACGAGAAAAGTTTCACGTCATCGGGCGCACACCACCGCCAGCCGCCAGGCCGAACTCAGGCCTCGCATACTCCCCAAGACCAGCGCGGGCACCTGCCCCGGTGCCCGCACCATCGCTTCGGAACTCTACGCTGATTCCGGTTCGAAACGCAAGCTCAGACCAGCAGCGGCACCAGGACGAGCGACACGATCGAAATCAGCTTGATCAGGATGTTCATGGACGGACCGGACGTATCCTTGAACGGATCGCCCACGGTGTCTCCCACGACTGCCGCCTTGTGCGCGTCTGAGCCCTTCTGCTCGCCCGGCATCTCACCCTTCTCGATGGCCTTCTTGGCATTGTCCCAGGCACCACCGGCATTGGCCATCATCAGGGCCAGGAGCACTCCGGTCACAGTGGCACCGGCGAGCATTCCGCCCAGCGCTTCCGGTCCCAGGATAAAGCCGACGATTATCGGTGCCGACACTGCGGTGGCTCCCGGCAGGACCATCTCCTTGAGCGCAGCACGGGCGGATATGTCGACGCAGGTGGCCGGATCGGGCTTGGCGTCGGGCTTGCCCTCGAGCAGGCCCGGAATTTCCCGGAACTGACGGCGAATCTCTTCGACCATCTTGCCGGCGGCACGACCCACGGCCGTCATGGTCAACGCCGCGATGAAGAATGGTAAGATCCCCCCGAGGAACAGGCCGATCACCACTATCGGGTCGGTGAGGATAATGGTAAACGGTTTCCCGGTAAGCGCGGCCACGGCCTGAGAGTAGGCGGCGAACAGGGCCAGTGCCGTCAATGCTGCGGAACCGATGGCGAAGCCTTTGCCGATGGCTGCCGTCGTGTTGCCGAGCGAGTCGAGACCGTCGGTGATCTTGCGAACGTCCGGCCCGAGGCCCGACATCTCCGAGATTCCGCCGGCGTTGTCCGCGATGGGACCGTACGCATCCACAGACATGGTCACACCCACGGTGGCGAGCATACCCACGGCCGCGAGGCCGATACCGTACAGTCCGGCGACCGTGTAGGCCACCCAGATCACGCCGCAGACCACGAGCACCGGCAGGGCGGCAGATTCCAGCCCCACCGACAGGCCGGCTAGGATGTTGGTGGCCGAGCCGGTCTTGGACGCTTCCTGGATCTTCCGGACCGGTTTGGGCGAGGTGTAGTACTCCGTGAGCAGGCCGATGAGAATGCCGCCGAACGTACCGACGACGACAGCCCAGAACACTTTGTTGGAGATGTCGAAGCTGTCGATGTAGAGATACGCACCCAGCAAGAACAGGCCGGCGGCGACGAACGTTGAATACCGCAGCGCCGCCTGCGGTGATATGGCCTTGAGCACGCGCATGGAGAGGATGCCCAAAAACGACGACACGATGCCGATAATGGCCATGACCAGCGGGAGTGACATCAGTCCCTGCTTGATGACCATGTCGCCGGCCTGCGGATTGGACTTGAGAAAGGCCAGACCGGTCGTCGTGAGTGTGGCGCCGATGGCGATCGTGGCGATCATCGAGCCGACATAAGACTCGAAGATGTCGGCGCCCATGCCGGCCACGTCTCCGACGTTGTCCCCGACGAGGTCCGCAATGACGCCCGGATTGCGCGGATCATCCTCCGGGATGCCCGCCTCCACTTTGCCTACCAGGTCGGCACCTACGTCGGCGGCCTTGGTGTAGATCCCGCTGGTCGCCCGCTCGTTCAGTGCGATGGCCGACGCACCCATACCGAATCCGTTGATGAT
>JAUVRN010000305.1 GCA_030597645.1 Candidatus Zixiibacteriota bacterium | reverse complement strand
CGTCTTAACAGGGAAGACGCCGGTGCCCGATCGTGATGTTGCTACGGAGCCCTCCAGAAACTCGACACCGATGCCGTCGTGAAGGAACGGGAGCACAATGCCGGTCACATCGAACGTGTTCTTCAAACGTACGGCCATCGTCACCGTGTCGCCCGGGGCCGCGGTGACACTGGAAATGAACACGGTGTCCGGTCCGGCCGGTGCGCGCACGTGCAGTTCCACCAGTGCCGTGCGGGGGCTGTTGGACGCAGCCGGATCGGCAAACTCGATCGTGTCGAAGTACTGTCCGGCGGGCAGTGTGGCGTCCGTGATCGCCACCTCCACCTGCGAGCCGTCGCCACCTGCAAGCGGGGTCACCGTGAGCCAGCGCTCCGAGAACGAAGCCGTCCAGCGCAGCGTGCCTCCGCCACCATTGGTGACGGTGATGGTGTCGGGAGCCGGTGCCGCGTCACCCACGGTCATGCCAAAGGCGAGCTGGTCGGGCGTGAGTACGATCACGGGCGGATCGACGCCCGCTTCTACATTGAGGGTCACCTTGACGTCGACGGTGTCACCCGCCTCGTCGGATGTAAACTGTACCGTACCCGTGTAGAGATCCTGGGACAGGCCACTGATGTCCACGGTGAAGAACACGGTGTCACCCTGATCGCCGGTGGTCGGGTTGACGCTCAGCCACGGTACACTCTCGCTGGTTGCGAACGTCAGAAACGACCCGCCCGTGTTCTGGACGACGGCCATCTGTGCAGCAGGATGGGCACCGCCGGCCACCGCTTCGAAGTGCAGCGAGTCCGGATCGATCGCCAGTACCGGAGGTTGGGCGCCGGTGACTGCAATCATACCCGTCTGGAAGCCGGGTACGTACTCGGTCGTGTTGGTGTCCACAAACGTCAGCGAAATGGCTGGCGCCGACGTCGTCATGGTGTCGATGGTCGCCACCTGGTCGGACGCGAACGGGCTGACGGTGAAGTACACCCTGGCCAGCAGACCGGATCCGACCGGGATCGGATCGGACTCGAGGGGCACGACGCCGATCCGGATTTCTCTCTTGGCCGTGTCGACCGACGCAGCCACTAGGCCCACGCCCTCGACGCGCGAGCCGGTGAAACTCACAGAATCCGCCCAGAGGCGTTCGCCGGACCACGTGAGCGGTACGCTCAGACCAAACAGCGGCTGGCTGTTGTCGAAGTAGACCGGCATGATCACCACACTGCCCGGGATGGTATTGAGCGAATCGAGGTACACGGAATCGGTATCGACCGTCTCCGTGGTCACCGTGAGCACCACGGGTACCGCTACCGGCGAATTGATGGCTTCGGCCGAGGCCACGACGATCGTGTCCTCGTAGGTTCCGGGGGACAGGCCGGCGGGGTCCATTCGCACCAGGCTCTGGCTCGGTGCCGTGCCCGCATCCGGCGCCACCGAGAGCCAGGTGGGGAAGCTGCTCTGGTTGATGCTCCACGTGAGCACGCCGCCGCCCACGTTCTGAATACTCATCTGTTCCGTGAGGGGTCCGGACCCGATGGGTGCGGTTCGCGTGATCAAACTCGGGGTCACGGCCAGCATCGCTGGATCGACACCCTGCTCTTCGACATCCAGATGGATGGTCACGAACTGGGGAGCATTGAGGGCTCCAGGCGCGTCAAACTCCACAGTCGCCTGATAGCTGCCCACAGGGAGTCCGGAAGGATCGGCCCGGAACGTGCCACTGGTGGGCGCAGTACCACCCAGCGGATCGATGACTACCCAGCCCGTCAGAGTCGTTGCGGTCCAGGTGAGTGTGCCCGTACCGCCATTCGCAACGCTGAAGCTCTGGGCCGGCGTGACGCCCACGTCACCCTCGGTCGCCGTGAAGAAGTACTCGCTCTCTTGTACGATCAGTACCGGCTGTTCGCCATCGCTGCGGACGTCCATGCAAATGTGCAGATACTGCGGGCTGTTGGAGGCATCGCCGGATATCTCCACAGAATCGCAGTACACTCCGGGCTCGAACCCGGCCGCATCGACCACCACGCACAGTGGATAGGAGATGTTGCATGAGTCCCGCCCCAACAAGATCCAGTCGGCATCCGTGCGCGCCCGCCAGATGAGTCGGCCGCCGTTGCCGTCGATCCAGACGTACGTGCACTGCGGATCGGACTCCTGCCCGACGCCGACGATGTAGTGCAACGAGTCGGGTTGCAGATCGATCGACGGTTTAGCCACCGATTTGATGACGAACGTGACGATCGCCTCCTGCGGCGAGTTGATTGCGTCGAGGCTCGTCACGACCACGGTGTCGCGGTACGTTCCCGGAATCAAACTGGATCCATCAACCGTCAGATCGAGGCTGGAAGGCGCATCACCGGACGTGGGGCTAAGCGTCAGCCATGACGCCTTCTTCGTAGTCGTCCAGCTGAGCGTCCCGGCACCGTCGTTGGTTACCTGCATGGTCTGGCCGGGTGGATTCGGATCGCCCACGACGATTTCGTAATTGAAGGTACTCGGCGACAGCACGATCAGCGGCGGGTTCTCCACGACGTCGAGCTGCCCGACCGCGGTTTGTGGAGAGTTATCCGCCGAATCGGAACTGATGACCACGGTGTCGTAGTAGGTGCCCACGCCTAGACCCGTGATGTTGATGTTCAGGGACGTGATACTGGGCGCCGTGCCCGCGGCCTCCGAGAGGCTCAGCCAGCTCTCGCTGTGGGTGGCCGTCCAGAGCAGCGTGCGGCCGCCGCCATTGGTGATGGACAACTCCTTCGACGCGGGATTCCCACCGCCGAAAAGGGCTGTGAAGGTGAAGCTGGTCGGGTTGAGTACGATGGACGGCGGGGGAGGCGGGTCAAGTTCGAGCGTCACGATCACGTACTGCGGCGAGCCGCTGATGCTTCCCGCGTCAACCATGACGCTGTCCGTGTACGTTCCGGCGGTAAGGCCTGTGATGTCCACGAAGACGGAAACATTGTCATCGTTGGTACCGCCCGTGGGATCGAGCTGCACGATCCAGGGCGCCGTGGTGGACACATTCCAGATCATCAGGCCGCCGCCGGTGTTGGAGACGAAGAACCCCTTCGACGGCGGGTTTGCGTCGTCTTCGACCGCGTTGAAGGTCAGGACGGTCGGCGAGATGCTCAGCACCGGCGGCAGGTCGCCGATCACCAGCGTCACCGGCACGATCACCGGCGTATTGGTCGCTCCAGTGGCTGCGATCGTCACCTCGCCCTGGTACGTATCCGGTGTGAGTCCGGTGAGGTCTACAGACACGTCCATGGTGGATGGCGCGATGCCGGCGGTTGCGCTCACGGAGAGCCACGGTTGATCGGTCGTTGCCGTCCAGTCGAGGGTGCCTCCGCCTCCGTTGGTAATATCCAGGTTCTGTGCGGGTGGATCGGGATCTCCCACGGTGGCGCCGAATGCCAGCGAGACGGGATCGACGACGATCGCCGGCGGTGGTTCAATCACCGTCAGTTCCACCGGAACCGGTTGCGGCGTGTTCGTCGCGCCGGTCCCAGCGACCTGAATCGTATCGAAGTACGTACCAGCGGTGAGTCCAGAAACGTCTACCTGCAAGACCGGGGCGGACGGTGCGGTGCCCGACGTCGGATTGAGTGTCAGCCACGATTCGTTGTTGCCGGTCGCCCAGTTCAGAGGCTGACTGCCGCCGACATTGGTGATGGTCAAACTCTGCGTGGCCGGGTTGGTG
>JAUVRN010000457.1 GCA_030597645.1 Candidatus Zixiibacteriota bacterium | reverse complement strand
TGAGCGAAGGCGACGTCGTACAGGTGGGGCAGCAGATGGCCATCCTGCTCAAGGAGGGCGAGGATCCCACACACGTCGACGACGAAGAGGTCATCACGCTCGACGGTCTGGACGACCATCCGTCCCCCCACGCGCCCAGACCCGCCGAAGCCCCGGTTGCCGCCGTATCCGCTGGCGGTAACGGCGATCCGCAGCCGCTGCGAGTGCGCACGTCGCCCGCAGTTCGCCGCCTGGCTCACGAGCAGGGCATCGATCTCAGCCTCGTGCCCGCCACCGGACCCCGGGGGCGCATCCGCAAAGCCGATCTGGAGGCATTCATGCAGGGCGGTGTGCCTCAGGCGACTCCGGCACCGGCCCAGATGCCGCCCCAGGTCGCGCCGGCGCGCAGCATTCCCATCGCCACCCCTAACGCCGGGGAACATGTTCAGACGATTCCGCTCGAGGGTGTGCGCAAGCTGATCGCCGATCACATGGTGATGTCCAAACGCACGTCGCCTCACGTGATGGTGATGGACGAAGTGGACATGACGTCGCTGGTGGAGTTCCGCAGCAAACACAAGGAGCGCATTCAGCACGATTATGGCGTCAAGCTGACCTACATGCCCTTCTTCGTCAAGGCGGTGACTGCGGCACTGAAGAATCATCCCAAGGTCAATGCCAGTATCACGGACACGGAGATCATCCTCCGCAAATACTATCATATCGGGATCGCGGTGGCGCGTGACGAGGGGCTGATCGTACCGGTCGTAAAGCACGCCGACACCAAGGGCGTTTTGCAGCTGGCCTCCGAGATTCAGGATCTCGCCGAACGATCACGCCGGGACGCGCTGAGTCCCGACGACATCGCCGGCGGCACCTTCACGCTGACCAACGCGGGTATGTTCGGGGCCCTGGCATCGACGCCGGTCATCAACCAGCCGCAAGTGGCAATCCTCGGTACTCACGCCATTCAAAAGCGGCCCGTGGTGCGCAACGACCAGATCGTGGCCCGGGACATGATGTACCTGACCCTTTCGTTCGATCACCGGCTTATTGACGGACACACGGCCGTTCAGTTCCTCCGGGAAGTCTGCGACAATCTCGGAGAGCCGGCTAACATGCTGCTGGGCTGAGCGGGTGTGCACAACCCCTCCGCGCCGGTTCACAGGAGCCGGCGGAAGAGGTGATGCATGTCTGACTCAGGACACTAACGCATGGCCGACCGAGCCGACGCTGGCGTGATCTGGTGGGTGCCTCTCGGGCGGAGGCCCTACGCCACCACGTGGGACATGCAGAAAGCTCTGGTGGAAGCGCGCCGGCGTCGCGAAATCCCCGATCTGGTCATCAGTGTGGAGCACCCCCATGTGATCACGGCAGGGCGCTCGGCTCATCCAGAGAATCTCAAGGATCGCGACGCGCCCGACGGCTCGGGCGAGGTAGCGATCTTCGACATCGAGCGTGGTGGGGACGTGACGTACCACGGGCCGGGACAGCTGGTCGCATATCTCGTCTTCGATCTGAACAACTCAGGTCGAGACCTGCACCGATTCCTTCGGCAGGTGGAGGAGGTGCAGCTGAGGTTGATGGAACGTTTTGGCCTGGGCGGAACACGTGTGCAGGGCAAGACCGGCGTCTGGGTGGGTGACCGGAAGCTGGGGTCTGTCGGCATTGCCGTACGGCACTGGATCACCTATCATGGTTTTGCGCTCAACGTACAAACCGATCTGCGGTTTTTTCGGCTCATCAACCCGTGCGGTTTCGATGCGGCCGTGATGAGCACCATGTCTGACCAGGCAGGCCGAGCGATTGCGCTGACCGATGTGGAATCGGCGCTGCCTGACGCATTGACGGCGGTCTTCGAGCGCGAGGTTCTGAAGGTCGGGGACAAACGGTTGGCGCCGGTATGTCGAATCTGAGATAGGTTCTAGCGTACGGCCTGAATCGCTTCGCGCACGATCTCTTCCACCGGCATGTCCGCTGCCTGCTGGCGGATTTGGCTGCCGGCCCGGCGCGCTTCGTCGCGGTTGAATCCCCGCGTCACCAGGGCCAGCACCGCTTCGTCGCCTTCGGAGACGGACTGAGGTGAGCCGGCCGGAACGCCGCTCTCGGGAACCAGATGGGCGACTTTGTCTCTCAGTTCCAGGACCATCCGCTCCGCCGTCTTCTTGCCCACACCCGGAATGCGCGTGAGCGACGCCAGATCCGAGGTCACCAGGGCTTCGCGCAGCGCAGGCGCGGGCATGCCCGACAGCACGGCCTGCGCCAGCCGCGGTCCGATGCCGGACACGTGGATCAGCAGTTCGAAGAGCGTGCGCTCTTCGGCGGTGGCAAATCCGAACAGATCCTCAGAATCCTCGCGGACGTGGTGGTGCGTGAGCAGCTTGACTTCGGAGCCGACGTCCCCCAGGAGGCCATAGCTGGAGAGCGGGATGGCCACCCTGTAGCCCAGGCCGCCTGCCTCCATGATGACAAACGTCGGGTGTTTCTCGATCAGTGTTCCGCGAAGGTATTCTATCATGAGCGGATCTGCGCGGGTATGGCGCGCCGGTGCAGCGCAGCCAGGGCCACGGCCAGCGCGTCGCAGGCATCGGCAGAGTCAGGAGGATTGTCGAGTTGCAGAAGCGCCACCACCATGGCAGC
>JAUVRN010000292.1 GCA_030597645.1 Candidatus Zixiibacteriota bacterium | reverse complement strand
CAGGTTGATGGCCGAGTCGATGTACACGCTCTCGCGGTACACATTGTAGATACGCATCCCGCGCGGCTCGAGGATCTCCTCATTGAGGATGTCCATCTGGACCATGAGCCCTTCGAGCACGTCCAGCCCGTTGGCGCCTACCCGCCGCTGGGCGTTGAAGGCGATGGCGGGCTGCCCGAAACTGCGCACCAGTGCGCCCGGTTTCTGATACTCGAGCCGCACCTCGGCCACATCCGACACGCGGACAGGCACCCCACCCCGGGTCGTGATGACGGTCTGTTCCACGTCGTCCAGCGTTTCGTAGCGCGAGAGCGTGCGAACCACGTAGCGACGCTTCCCCTCCCAGAAGTCGCCGGCCGAAATATCCTGATTTTGGGAGTGCAGCGCCTGTGCCAGCTCGCGGACCGTTATGCCCCACGATGCCAGCACCGCCGGATCGAACGTGACGTGCACTTCCTGCTCGAGGCCGCCGAAGAGATTGACGGAAGCCACGCCCGAAACGCGCTCCAGGCGGGGCTTCACCATGTCCTCCACGAGCCACCGCATGTGGGGCACGTAGACGCCGCTGTCCGAGCGGATGATGAACCAGGCGATGGCACCCTCGAGCCGGCTCGACGAGCTGATCACGGGCCGATCTGCGTTGTCGGGATACGCGGGCACCTCGTTCAGCTTGTTGGTTACCCGGACCACCGCGCCGGTGATGTCGGTGCCCACAGCGAACTCCAGCACGATGGACGAGTATCCGTCGTGCGACTCGGAATTCATTTCGAGCACACCCTCCACCGACTTGAGATACTCTTCCTGCTGTTCGACGATCTCCTTCTCGATCTCCTCAGGAGACGCGCCGGGCCAGATCGTCGTCACGGAGATTACGGGACGCTCTATCTCCGGCGTGAGTTGCACCGGCACACTCCGGAGCGCAACGAAACCACCCACGACGGCGATCAGCACTCCGACGATCACGGAGACGGGAAAGCGAATGGACGCGGTGGTGAGACTCATGATATGACGTTGCCAGAAGTGGGGGCGCAGGGAGCCATGTGCAGACCGTTCAGGTTACGGCGACCCGGCCGGGGCCGCGCCCTCATCCGCGCCTGCACCCGCGACCATCACCGCGCTGCCCGGAAAGATGCGCTCGTTGCCTCGCACGACGACGGGCATGCCCTCCCGCAGGCCTTCTCCCTGGATGGCCACCTGGTCGCCAGCCTCAGACAGGGTAACGACCGGCAGCGGCACGGCTTTGCCCTCGACCACAGTGTAGACCATCGTCTGCCCCGCCTGGCGGACGATGGCATCTTTGGATACGCTCAGGCTCGAGAACTGATCATTGAGTTCCAGCCGCACCCGCACGACCATGCCACCGGCCAGCGCTTCGTCCGGGTTGGCCACCGTCAGCGTCACGGGAAACGTGTGGGTTTCGTCTGACGCACGGGCGCCGATTCCGCTTACCCGGCCGGTGACCGTGTACTCCGACCCCCCCCCCCGTTGCACAGCGGCCGTGCTGCCCACAGACACCTGCCCGAAGTAACGCTCCGGCAAATCGGCTCGCACGCGGATGCGGGAGATATCTGACAGGTCGAAGACGTCGTCACCTGCGTCGACCCATTCACCCACGTCGACCAGCCGCCGGCCCGTGTAGCCGGCGAACGGCGCCCGGATCGTGCAGCGTTCCAGGTCGAGAGCCAGACGATCCCGCTCGGCGCCGAGCTGCCGGTGCCGCGCCTCCTGAATGCCTGCCCAGGCCGCCGCACTATCGAGGGCGGTCTGGGATGCCAGGTTTCGGCCGTGAAGTTCTTCGGTGCGGATCAGCTGGGTGCGAGCCAGTTCGGCAGAGATCTCTACCTGTTTCGTCTCGGCCTGCTTGGCGACCAGCGACAGGCGGGTGCGCTCGCAGTCGAGCGAAAGGAGTGGAGCGCCCTTGGTCACGAACACGCCCTCCTCGGCATCGATGGTCGCCAGTCGACCCGAAACCTCCGCGGTGATCCGGCTCTCCGACCAGGCCCGGGTGCGACCCACCAGCCGGACCTGCTCGGCAAAGTCCAGTCTTTGTATCGGCTCGGTCACGACCACGGTGGGAGGCAGCTCCTGCGCGCAGGCGTGGTGAAAACCGCCGGCTGCGACAGCGGCGATCAGGATGAGTCTGGCGAGGACGCATCCCGTGGCGCCTGCCTGTATTGTGGAGTGCTGAGTCATGTGTGGCCTATCCAGTCAAAACGACCCCGGCGTCCGCTTCTCGTTCTCGTCCATGCGGGCGGGGCCGAAGAAGGCCAATATACGTGGTAACTTACCCGGTAGTCCAAGGAAGAATGACGCGCTCAGGTGGGCGACGGGGCAATCTCTTCTTTGAGGCTCCGGACGATGTCGACGCATGTCTCATAGCGTCCGAAGGAGGGCATCAGGTACGCGCCATCCATCATGCCACGCGTCTGAGCCAGTAGCTCCAGTGCCAGTTCCTTCCCCACGGTGGCACCTTCCTTGCCTGCCTTAGCCATGGCGTCCCGGGCTGATTCGGGTACCGTGATCCCGGGGACCTCATGATGGAGAAACTCGGCGTGCCGGTGACTCATCAGGGGGAGTACGCCGAGGCAGACCGGCAGATCGATGTCGTGCGTGCGCTCGAGAAACCGTTCGAGCACGGAGATCTCGTAGAGCGGCTGAGTGAACGCGTACTGGGCACCGGCATCGATCTTTCGCAGCAGACGGTCCCGCTCGCGGTCCCAGTCTTCCGCCTTGGGATTGACGGCCACTCCGATCGAAAGCTCAGTCGGCTTTCCGATGGCGTTGTGCGCGAAATCGGTACCTGAATTGAGGGCCTTGATGATCTGCACCAGGCCGATGGCGTCGACGTCGTACACGCCCGTTGCTTCCTTGAAATCACCGAGTGCCGGTGGATCGCCGGTAATGGCCATGATGTTCCGGACGCCCAGCGCATGCGCACCCATGAGATCGGACTGCAAGCCCATCAGATTGCGATCGCGACAGGTGAAGTGCATGATGACATCCAGGCCCACCTCGCGTACGATCAGGGCGCTGATGGCCCAGCAGGCCATCCGCACGCGCGCCATCGGACTGTCGGCGACATTGAGTGCGTCTACCCCGGCGGCCTTGAGCTTGTGCGCACCGCGAATCAGCTTATGGGGATTGGTGCCCCGGGGCGGATCGAGCTCCACGGATACCACGAACCCCTTGCGCAAACGGGAGAGAAAGCTCGAGACCGGCTCCTCGTCCGCCTCCTCCGCCTCGGGTTCCTGTTCTCGTACTTCCACGTGAGCAGGATGCGCCGCCTGTTCGGGATGCGGCGTGGTGCGATAGCGCTTGATGACTTCCGCCATCGCGGCGATGTGCCCGGGCGTGGTGCCGCAACAGCCTCCGATGAGCCGGATCCCGTCTTCGAGGAAGTGTTCTGCATACTGGCCGAAGTACACCGGTGTGGTCAGATACACGAACCGACCATCGCGATAGCTCGGCAGGCCGGCGTTGGGCATGGCCGCCAGGGGCAAATCGGTGTGCTCCTGCATCGCCAGCACGGTGTCGAGCATGGGTTGTGGACCCACCGAACAGTTGGCGCCGATTACGTCAATGGCGGCTCCACGGAGATCCGTCACGACCTCGACAGGCGTATGTCCGAGGTAGGTTTTGCCCTCGGTGTTGAACGTGACCAGTACCACGATGGGCAGATCGTCGGTCGCCCCCCGTACGGCTTCGATGGCCGCGTGAACTTCATCGAGGCCGGAGTGCGTTTCCAGAATGAACAGGTCCACACCCCCTTCGCTCCACGCGTCAACCTG
>JAUVRN010000179.1 GCA_030597645.1 Candidatus Zixiibacteriota bacterium | reverse complement strand
GATCTCAACGCTCCTGCCGGTGGTGATGGGGCTGGCCGTCTGTTTTCTGGTGGCCCAGATGTGGCGACTGATGGCCTCGTGACCGCGGGCGGTGGGCAGGCGGGCGACGGGGCGCCCGCGCGCCACGCCCATCGCTGAAACGTGCGTTAGGCGGACGGCGTGCGACGATAGACCCGGTAGGAACCGTTTTGAAACACCGGTTCGAATCCAATCATCCCCGCGAATGCCTGATTCCCACGCACGACGATGTAGTCGAACGGGTACGCCACGCCGATTCGAACGACCCGCGCGGAATCGAGCCGTGTGTATCCTGCTCCAATCTCGTTACGGTTGGACACGCTGTCTATACCGCTCACCAGTTGCACGCGGCCGTACCATTCGATGAGCTGATCGGGGTTCAGCGGCGTGGACTTTGCGTCCACCACGACGGCTCGTCGGGAATGATACCGGAAGTTTCCGGCGCCCGGCGGAATCAGGAATACGGCGCTTTCCCGTGTCGTAGCGACCCAATCGTACAGCGCCTGCTCATCCGAAGGCATACCCGTGATCAGGTTGGATCGTGACGTTACGTCGAGGGTCGGCGCCATCGCGGCAGTCAGCCACACACCCGCGACAACCACCACGGCATAGACATGTGACCTGCCTGCCAGCACATGGACCAGCCAGGGCCTGATCAAGAATGCAACATTGAGGGCGATCATTAGGCCGTGGTGAATGTCTCGGTACTCACCCATGTGATACCGGAAGACGTACCAGATCAGCACTGCGTTGACGGCGAAGAGGCCTGCGCGCCGTCTGTGAGATATACTCGGTTCCCCGTCGAACAGGTACCGGCCAAAGCCGGCCGCGGCGAACACCTGGGCCATCAGCACGGTGAGCGGAGCCAGTCGCCAGATGTACAGTTGGGAGACCACCGGCAGATACACGACAGTGGTCAGCAGCGTGGCGATGCTCACGAGAAGAATCGATGCTGCCCACACCCGGCCGAGCCGTCGCGCGGGCTCCGATCCGGTCAAGGTCCGCCATCCCGCGACCAGCGCGAGACCGCACCAAGCATAGTACACCACGAACTGGTCCAGCCAGTTCATCGGTAGGTAGTGCTGTGGATTCAAAACGTGCTGGAATATGTACCGGGCGAATTCCACGTTGCCGGACCCTGTCTGGCCGAGCAACAGGGGCAACAGAAACGCTATTGGAACCAGAGACGGACCGAGTTGCGCCAGCCATCGTACGAGCAGCCGCCGGCGCCCTGTGAACAGATGCGCCAGACCGAAGAGTGGAAATGCCAGTACCAGGTAGTTGGCGTGAAACGCACCCGCCACGGCGAGAATGATCCCGGAAAGGAAGTAACGCCGACGAACGAAATACAGCAGCGCGACGATATGGCCGACCGCCGCGATCGTGGAGGGTTGAAACGTGGTCGAGAAGATGTACGATCCGGATACCGAGTACGTCGAGCCGATACCCACAAACGATATCACCAGCAAATAGACCGGCACGGCCCGGCGATCGCCGCACACCTCCCGGATAATCAGAAACACGGCCACGGCACCCGCCACTACCGATGCCACGTTGCCGAGCGCGATCAGCCACCCTGAACTGTCCAGCCAGATCAACACTGCGGCAAGCTGGGTGAACACCGGATGGTAGTCTTCGCAGGTAGCGGCCAGCCAGTCGTGTACGAGACCGGATGGACGAACCTTCCGCAGCGCCTGGAGCAGGTAGGTGTTCTGATTGCCGAGGCCGTAGTTGAAACCCCATCGGAGTGCAAGCAGCAGGCCGCCGACCATCACGATCGGCCACGTCCAGGGTCGCAACCTCTCGCGAGGATCAGCTATCATCGAATCCGACTCTGCCCTCCACCAGGCACGGAGGTCTGCTCTTGAGGATCTCGAATACGTTTCCCAGACAGGCACCGATGATTCCAATCAGAGTGCGAAGGGCTCTGACTCCCAGGCCTGCCCCATTCAACAGCGAGACGTCCACCGGGACCACGGGGTCCGGTGAAGATGGCTGCGGCATGGGCGCAATCTAGTCGGCCGGCCGGATCAGATCAAAGGTAGTATCCGAGGGGCTCGGAGCTTCTTTAGTCATTGCGCTCGCCGGGGTGGTGAGGCCATCTTCGGGGCGAGTTTCCGACCACGTAATCCTGCGGTGGCGGCCGGAAGCCCTGTGTATCCTGGCGGATATCGTACCGGGCCCTTTTGCGGGCCTGGTCTCTGGCTGCCGATAAAAACGGGGTATGACTCCTTTTGCATCGGTGAGCGTCTATTTGGAAGCGAACGAATGACACAACTCGATCTCGACGGTTTGCGCATCCTGGTCACGGGCGGACTCGGCTTTGTCGGATCCAACCTGACGGAGCGTGCCATCCGTGCCGGCGCCCACGTCACCGTGCTGGACGACATGACGGTGGGACGCCCCGAAAATGTGGACGAAGCCCTCCAGTACAGACTGGTCCCGGGTTCCGTAACCGACCAGGACCTTGTTTCCAAGCTGGTCAAAGATGCGGACTACGTGGCCCATCTCGCCGCGCGCAACATCATCGTCTCCACGGCCAATCCGCGCTCCGACTACGACGTCAATATTGGCGGCACACTCAACGTGCTCATGGCGGCACGGGAGCACGGCACGCGCCAGGTCGTGTATTCGTCGTCGGCGTCCGTCTATGGCAATCCGCAGTCCTTACCCATTAGCGAGTACGAACGCACCAAGACGTTTTCGCCCTATTCCGTGTCCAAACTGGCCGGTGAAAACTATTGCCGTGCGTTCTACGAATCCTATGGTGTTCCGGCCACCGCCGTTCGCTACTCCAACGTGTACGGACCCAAACAGGACCCCCAAAACCCGTACTGCGGTGTCGTGAGCAAGTTCATGGAAGCATTTCACGAGGGGCGACGGCCGCAGATTCATGGCGACGGTCAGCAGACCCGTGACTTTACCTACGTGGATGACGCAGTGGATGCGACGTTGCTGGCCATGCTCTCACCCAAGGCCGAGGGCACCGTATTCAATCTCGGAACAGGGATCGAAACGTCGGTCAATGACCTGGTAACGCTGATCGCTCGCCTGATGGTGTCGGACATCGAGCCGGTACACGTGGCTCACCGGGACATTGACAACATTAGACGCCGCGTACTCAACATCGAACGCATACGTACACGCCTGCGCTGGCTGCCCCAGATCAGTCTGACGGAGGGACTGCGCCGAACGGTTCGCTGGTTCGAGTCCACCGTAGAGCAGCATACACCCAACGCGACCGCGCCGTCCGAGAGCTGATCGACCCGTCAGGCCACGCACCGCACGCGCCGATGGAGACCGTGGCCGCGGCTAATTGCAGCCGGACAACGCGGCCAGCGTAGCCAGGTCGCAAAGCCCGGGCTGGACGCGTCCGCCTATGACCCACGTTGGATAGGAGGTCACTCCGGCCTGGTCGCAAACGGACGGTTGCTCGGTGCACTCCACGTAGTTGACATGTGTGAAGGCGTCACCGAAGGCCTCGATCTGCTGATGCGTGTAAGGGCACCAGTTCGCTCCGTACAGTACAGCCCCACTGGCCGACAGACACTCCGCCAACTGCGTAACCTGTGCTGCAGTATACACGCCGTCCTCCGGCCCATCCACATTCTCACACCCCACAATAGGGACGAAGATCAAAAAGGTGACCAGACAGATCACACATCGACCGTATTTCTCTGTCGCGGCATACATTCTCGTCTCCTCTGCCGGTAGCATTTCGGTCCAGCATACTCCTTGCATCTATGGTAATCGGCAGGTTTGCTCATGCGAGAATTGCTGCGCACACGAGAACCGAATATCGGTCACAATTAGAACACGATGCGAGGTGATCTCCTGCATTCCAGGCACGATGAGGAGACCGGTGTGCGGGCTTGACGACCATCGCCACGGCCGCTATGGTCGGCGACCTCTTGATAGGCATTCCTAGTTTTGTCGAAATGCCGGCTGTGGGCGTGCAGGTAACTTCGGGGATTCGGGTGGACCAACCGGTCACGGCGGATGTATTGTGAGAGCACACATATGGGTCTTCCTTGAGAAGATGCGTCCGGAATACCTATCCAAGGGGGTGCGGCAATGCGGATCCTGGTTATTGTGGCAAGCATCGCAGTCTGGTCGTTGTCAGGCACATCAGCGGAAGGACAATCGATTACCCTGGATCATGTGGACGGACTGCACGGCGGCAATCCACTCGAACTCGTGGCAGATGGCACCACACCCATCGTCTTCTATATTCGCGTGACCGGCGATGGCAGCGCACATGGCGGGTTGAGCAACGGATTCCGCGTGTATTCCACTGACGGAGCCACCTGGGTGACCACCGTGCACGATACGCTCGGGACCCTCGGGAAAGCTCAGTTCGACGGCGGGTTCTTCCTGTCGGCCTTTGGTGTCAACGGTTCCGGTGCGGACACAGTGAGCTTTGGCGCGTTTCGTTTCTTCGGTCCAGGCCTTCCCGCGGGCTTCGATGACGTCGCGTTTTCTATCAGGATAGGACCCATCGACACCGGAGATCACGGCAAGACCATCTGCCTCGACTCCAGCTATTTTCCGCCAAGTGGAGTGTGGAGATGGGCAGGCCCGGATGTCTTTCCGGCCTGGGATGGGCCACATTGTTTTGCCTGTGTGAACCCGGGTGCTACGGGCGTAGACCAGTCTGACGATACCACCATTCCCGAGCACCCCACCCTGTCTCAGAACTACCCCAATCCGTTCAATCCGGCGACATCCATCGAATTTCTGCTGCCGAGCCATTCGCACGTCGAACTGGCCGTCTACAACCTGCTCGGACAGGAGATCGTCAGGCTCGTGGACCGGAAGCTGCCGGCAGGCTCGCACAGGGCGGTGTGGAATGGCATCACCACTCAGGGACACCCCGCTCCCGCCGGCCTGTACTTCTATCGACTGCGAACCGAGGAGTTTGTCAAGACGCGGAGGATGCTGCTGCTGAAGTAGTATGGAAACGGCTTTGGTCGACGCTCCGGGCCGACTCACGGCAGACGTACCCGGTGGCGCGAGGTGCTAATCCAGGTCGAAGTC
>JAUVRN010000181.1 GCA_030597645.1 Candidatus Zixiibacteriota bacterium | reverse complement strand
CAGATGGCGCTCGCCGACAGGCTCGGAGACGAGTACTACGACTGCCGCCTGGCCAACGTGGCCAACACCGCGTCAGAGTTCCTGTCGAGTTTCAACGTGGCGGTGACCTACCTCAACCGAAAGCACCGGATCAACTACGGATACGGTGCGTATCACCTGTACGACGAAGCGTTCAATCTCTCGGAGGGTCTGTTCCAGGAGCGTCAGGTCGGCGGAATGGCCTTTGTCTCCTACCCGATTTCCAGATTCCGGCGGGCGGAGCTTTCGACGTTTGTGAGGTATTCCAAGCGTGACTGGCTGACGCCACCCCGCACGCGCGAAGGCGTGCTGGCGACACCGACGTTGAGTCTGGTGTATGACAACAGCCTGTGGACGATCACGGGACCCATCGACGGGATGCGCGCCAACGTGTCGGTCGGCGTTACCTACAACGTCACAGACCAGAAGGTCCTCAATCGCATCGCCTGGGCGGATCTTCGTCACTACTACCGGCTGGGCAGGCAGAGTGCGTTGGCCACGCGGCTCTATGCCTTCATGTCCGGTGGAGTGGAACCGGTGCGGCGATACTTTGGAGGGTCCTGGGACTTTCGTGGCTACAGTCGCCGATCGTTCTTCGTTCGCCACATACTGTTCGCGTCGAACGAACTCCGGTTTCCTCTGCTGCACAATCTGATGCTCGACTCGCCTTTGGGTCGCCTGGCCTTCAGCGGCATCAAGGGCGCACTCTTCTTCGACGTGGGGGCGCTGTGGAACGAGCGTAAACCGGTATGGCTCGGCAGCTATGGTTTCGGCTGGCGTGTGGCGCTGGGGCGCCTCATGGTTCTCCGCTTCGATCTGGCCAAGGTCACAGACTTTCACAGCGTGGCCCCGGGTGTCAAATTCGACTTTTTCTTCGGGTGGAACTTCTGATCCGCAGGCCGTCTCGACCCATGGGCACGCGGTACGCGGTCATCGGTATCGCCGGACTGCTGGCGCTGACGGCGGGTGCCTGTGGCTCCGGCTGGCGTGGACCTCAGCCGCCGGTCACTGCCGTGCCGGCAGCCCGTCGCGGTCAGGGCGGCGTCACTGACCTTCCGATTTATCCGCAGTGGACTTTTCGCCACCGGTCGTATCTGGGAGCGCGCCCGGTCGCCGTTGGACCGCAGCTCGGCATGGTGGACATGCAGGGGCGGGTCCTGTTCGTGGATCCCAACTCGGGCAAGCTGACGGAAGAGCTCAAGGTCAAAGGCTCGCTTGGCACTCCGCTCGCCTGGGATGAGCAGCGGTTCTACACCGTGGCGGCGCATCCCCGCCGCCGTCTCTCGGCTTTTTCCTTCAAGGGAGGCAAGCGACTCTGGGATAAGGATTTCAATGATTCTCCGGAACGTCCGATACGACTAGGGGAGGATCTGTTGGTGACTTCAGGCCGGGCATTGTATGCCCTGGATCCCGCTTCGGGAACCACGCGCGACGTGCTGTACGATGGGCCGGATATCTGGCTGGCACCCATGGCTTGGGCCGATGACGTCATGCTTCTCGGACGTGGCGGCCAGGCGGCCGTGCTGGATTCCTCGGGTACCGTGCGGTGGGAAGTCGATCTGGACGCGTTTTGCGAGTTTGCTCCAGCTATCCAGGGTGATGCGGTGTACGTGAGTACGACGGACGGCCAGGTGATCAGCCTGGATGTGCAGGGCACCGAACTATGGCGACGGCAACTCGATTCGACGTCGCTCTACACCCCCCGGTTCGCGGGCGACGCGTTGGTTGTGGCAGCCGTAGGGGGTGCGCTCTGGTCGCTGGACGCGGTCACCGGTGGGACACGATGGACGCGCATGCTGTCCGGTCCTGTGGCGGGTGCGCCTCACTGCGACGATCGCTGGATAGGAGTCACCACGGTGGACGGCGGCCTGTGGCTGCTGGATCCTGGCAGTGGCCAGGTCACCGACAGTGTAATCTTCGATGCGATTATTCACGAACCTCCCGTGTGGGCCTTTGGTCGCCTGCTGATAACCAGCAACAAGACGCTCTACGCGTATGGGACGAGTCCATGAACAAACTCTCGCTGTTGTTGCAGGAAGAAGATCGTCACATTCACCTTGCCGAGCTCGGCACGGAAATCCTGCGTGAACTGTTTATGGCGGCAAAAAAGCTGGCCGTCTACCCACCTGAGCATCCGCAGGCGTTGTGCGCCGTCGAACGTCCGCTGCTCCTGTTCGGGAAGTGGTTTAACATTTTCACGGTGGCCGACGTGGAGTGCGACCACGGTGTACTCTACGTCGCCGGTATCGAGGCACCCCGGGGACCCTTCTCCGACGGTCTGGCCCGCGACCTGGAGGCGCTCGCGCTGCATCGCGTGGTATTCCTGCCGGGTCTGTCGGGACCGGATCTTCTGAACTTTCTCGAACGAACCAACGCCCGTGTTCCGCTGGCCAAGGTCGACCAGTACATGTGGAATTTCCTGAAGAGCCAGAACATCGATCGCATTCGCGTCAACGATGAGGAGTGGGAGCACAGCTTCGCTCGGCGCCGGCGCGTGCGCGTCGAGGATGCTCGGGAGCTGTCGGTCGAGAATCTCGTGCTGGCCGAGTGGGGGGACCACACCGAACTGGTCAGCGCCGTAACCGCGGGCTACTCGCCTGACGCGGAGACGCTGAGGGAGACCTATGGCTGCTTCTTCACGCCAAGGATCCTGCAGCAGGTGCTGCCGGACCGCTTCGCGGCGATTGCGCCGGAAGATCTGATGGAACTCGTCACCGCACAGCTCGGCGATTCGACGACCGCGCTCTCGACACTGGTGGAATCCTCGTCGCGCCTGGACTTCCTGCGGCATCTCGTATCGGCCTTCCAGCGTCATCCCCGACGTCGCGACCTGATGGAGCTGCTGCGCCAGCACTTCCACCGTCACGGCATGTCGGAGACGGCGGCACGCGTGCTCGACGCACAGAGCAGGGTGCAGCTGGAGGTCATGGGCGAGGTGGACCATCTCACCCCGCGCGTGTTCTCCACCGCGTGCACGCAGGCGGATTTGGGCGGTTGGGGCCGTGCCTTCGCGCGCCTGCTCAGCTGCGGGTTCTCCGAATCGCCGCAGTCTGTTCTCGCGGCCCTGCTGTTGCATCTCAAGCGCGACGATCGCGACGCGCGGCGCAAGGCCCAGTTTCTGTTGGGCCGCGCACTGGGTGCGGCCACCGCAACGGGTCACCCGGAGCTGGTCGGCTGGCTCGCCGAGCGGATGACCAGTGATGTGGTGCACGGCGAGGACACCTTTGAGTACTCGGATCTGCTGGCCGGTGCCGGTGAGCAACTCATCACCGCCGGACGCCTCGACCTGCTCGCGGTCGCGGCCGGGCGCATGCGCCAGGCCATCAACGATGGGGCGCCACTCTCCGAGCGCCTGGTGGCTACACACGTGCTCGACCGCTGGTCACAACCGCATTTGGTCACCGTGTTGATGCGAGTCGTCACCGAGGAACTACCCGGCGATGCGGCCAGGGCCATGGACGTGCTCGCCGCCGTGGCCGGTGCCGAAGTGGCCCGCCAGGCAGCCGCCCGCGTGACGCACTCCGAGCGCCGGGTGCGCCTCGCCATGCTCAAGCTGCTGGCCGAACTGGGAAAAGACGCACTCCAGATATGCGTGGAACTCCTGGCGCCCGACGAACTGTGGGTGCGGGAGGCGGACGAGTCACGTCTTGCAGATCGGGCCTGGTACACGGTTCGAAATGCGCTCCACATCCTCGGGCGGCTCGAGATGGATGGGGCGCTGTCTGCACTCCGACCGCATCTCGCCGATCCGGATCCGCGCGTACGGAAGGAACTGGTGTGTACGTTCGAGCGCATCGGCGGGGAGGATGCGCTGAGATATCTCGTGCTCCTGGCTGAGGACCAGACCGAAGAGGTGCGCCAGGCCGCCATCGTGGCCCTGGGCGCCACAGGCAGCGAACACGAAGTTTTCGTGCTGCGTGAGCTGTTTGCCAGCGACGCCGGCTCGGCGGAGAAGATCCTGTTCGCGATCGGGCACATCGGCGGGCGGCAGGCGAAGGAGTTTCTCTTTAATGTCCTGGAGGATGACGCGGTGCTGGAACGTGCCGGCTACGGCAACCGTCGTGCCGCCCTTCGAGAGGTGGCGCTCAAAGCGCTGGTGCAGAATCCCGACGCGGAGATCGTGAAGCGCATCGAGACGTATTGCCACAAACACGACAGGACGTTTCGGATTCCGTTCGTAACGGACGCGCTCGAGGATACGGCCAAGCTATCGCTAGACCGGGCCCGCTTGCGGGTACGTGACGGGTCGTGACGCTGATCTGGATTCTGCTCGGCGCGACCTGGGCCGGCCATGCTGCCATGTGTTTACTGCCGGCCACGGCCGCCTACAACTTGATGATCGGCCATGCCTCCGGCTGGACGTTGCTGGTCATGGCCGCCGCCCTGATGCCCCAGCTGATCCTGATCCGCTGGGCATGGCGCGATTCGAATACCACGGTAACAAGCTCTTCAAGCCGCGTGCTGTGGCGCGCCTCATTTTTCGTCACGGGATTCATGGCCATCACCGCATACGCATTGCGTTATCGACTGGGCCGCGGTACCGCTTCGGCCGCCGACAGGACGTAGTGTCCTGAGTCAGAAGCACCTTGTCATTTTCGCGTACCCTCGCGACTCCTGACGTTGCTGCTCCTCCTCGAGGCGACTCTTTACTACACCTCCTCGTCGCGCCTCGTCAGGCGTCGCGATGCCGCACGATCAATGTTCAAGTTACCTCTGACTCAGGCTCCTAGACCATTCCCGCGGACTGCCACGTGGTGCCAGATTGTCAGTGGCATCTGCCCGGCTGGGTGACGAGCTTGCCAATTTGGCAGATTCGAATCGGACCTTCTTGGCCTCTTCGCACGTAAGCTGTTGATAGTCACCAAGATACATGTTTCGGCACACCGCTTGATATACATACCGGCAGCAATGCAAAGAAAACGAAACCAAAACGGAGGTTTGAATATGACACTCGTAAAATTTGCGCCGATGCGCGGTCCGTGGCAGACGCACCATCGCCTGGACCGGATCT
>JAUVRN010000174.1 GCA_030597645.1 Candidatus Zixiibacteriota bacterium | reverse complement strand
GTCGCGGTGTCGTCGATGTCCACCGCGGTGTGATCATCCGCCACGTCATCCCCGTCCGCCGCGCTATCCCCGTCCGCCGCGGTATCGTCGATGTCCACGATGATGGTGCCGCTGTCCTCATCTACCGCGTCATCGGCGGCTTCATCATCTTCGAAGGGCACCATCGTGAAGCCGTAGCCCTCGGGATCTTTGATCTGCTTGGTTCTGGTCCTGGATACGCTGTAGTCGAGCACGCCGTTCGTGTAGAGAAACTGGTCGAAGTACCAGGTCAGGTCCTGCCCGGCAACCTCGTTCACAACGTCTATGAGGTCCTGCGTGTGCGGATGTTTGAAGCGCCAGCGATGGTAGTAGGTCCGCAGGATCTGCTGCATCGTCTCTTCGCCCAGATAGTTCTCGAGGGTGAGCAGCAGAAGCGCCATCTTGTAGTACACGTTGACAGCTCCGATGCCTTCGGAGTAGAACTCCCAGCTTCGCCGGGCCAGCCGATCGTAGCCGCCGGCGTCTGCCAGCGCAGCACGAAACATGTGGCGGTTATCTACCCGGATCCCGAACAGATCGATCATGCTCCCCTCGGGACCATACATGTCGCGCGCTATACGGTCCTCGAGGTACGTGGCAAACCCCTCGTCCAGCCACGCCTCTTCAAACTCGTTGGTCGCCACCATGTGCTGGAAGTACTGGTGCACCATCTCGTGGAAGTTGGTGGTCTCCACCATGCGCATGCCTTCGCCCCACCCGTAGACGCCGATCGTGGTGTAGAGCGTAGGGTACTCCATACCGCCGGCGCTGGCGGCGCCGCGACGGGGATCCACCACCGTCAGGCTCGGATATGGATAGTCGCCGATCCAGTCTTGCAGATACGCGACTCCTACCTTCGCCGAACGGAGATACCGATCCACCTGGGACACCCGGCCCGGTTGCATAAGCACTCGGATCTCGACGCCCTGGGTGTCGGTGACGAACTCCACGAACTCCGGGCTGGTCGTCCAGGCAAAGTCGCTGACGTCCTCCGCGTGGTAATAGTGCGTGGCTGTGCCGTCGTCGTTTCGGACGACGTCGACCTCGCTGCCCGTGGCGCCGAGCACGTGATCGCCGGGCACGGTCATGCGCACGTCGTACACACCAAAATCGGCAAAGAATTCGGCAGCCGACTGGAACTGGTGGCAGTTCCACGCCCCGTCGATATAGACACCCACCTTGGGATACCACTGCCCCACGAAGAAGAATTCCTCTTTGGATCCGGTGCGGAAGGGAGGTGTGGGGAGGATGGCATCGAAGTCGATGTCGAGAACGACGGAGTCGCCCGGCGCCAGAGCCCCGGGCAGTGGCAGGCGCAGGACTGTCCGATCGTGCTCATCGTCATTGTCCGGCTGAATGAACTCCGCCGATTCGGTCAGATCCTGGCCGGAGGGCAGAACGATGCGGGATATCTCGATGACTCCCCAGCCCTCATCCTCGGCGAAATCGGTACCACGACCGTACCCACCCTCTCTGAACAGCGTGGACCGGTTGTTGCGAAAACCGTTGAGGTAGAGGTGAAACTGCAGTTCCCGGATGGTATCCCGCGACTGATTGTGCCAGGTCAGAGTCTGGGACGCCTCCAAGGCGCGGGTCTCGACGTCCAGACGAACGTCGATCCGGTAGTTGGCCGTGCGTGGACTAAGCGGCGGATCGAAGATGACGGGCTGAGCAAAAGCCGTGTGGCTCAGACCCAGCGCCACAAGTAGCGCCCAGTAACTGCGTTGAGGGAATCCGACTCTGACCATCTGCCCCCTTGCCTGTGCTTTGTGTGGCCGGCTTCCTGCCGACCGGCGCACACACACAAGCTTACCAATGTGTACACGGCGGGAACAGTGGTTTGTTGCGCTTACCGGTTGCGCGCCCTCTTTCGGCCACGCGTGCCAAGCCGGGTACCGGAGCGACGTCTGCCGAAGCCGCTCGTGCCTTTGCCGGCGGGGATCTTCATGACCGGAGGCGGCTTGAACTGTGACGGAAGCGGCGTCACCGGCAGGTCCGTGCGCATCAGCTCCTCGATGGCCCGCACCTCACCGGCCTGATTGAACGTGGCAAACGAGATGGCACGTCCGGCCCGTCCTGCCCGGGCCGTGCGGCCGATGCGGTGCACGTAGTCTTCGGATGTGGACGGCAGGTCGTAGTTGGCGACCAGCTCGATCCCGATGACGTCGATCCCGCGCGCGGCGATGTCCGTGGCGACCAGAACGCGATACTGCCCTGACTTGAAACCGTCCAGGGCCTTGCGGCGCTGGGGCAGCGTCTTGTCGGAATGGATGTCCGCCACTCGATACTTTCGAGCCCTGAGAAACCGGGCCAGCTTGCGCGCACCATGCTTGGTACGCGTAAATACCAGCGCGGGTCCGGAGCACTTCTGAAGCTGCACGTCCAGCAAGCCGGGCTTGTCCAGCGCCTCGACGAAAAACACTTCCTGGGTCACGTTCTCGACCGTGGTTCCCGACGGCGCGATTTCCACGTGGACCGGCTTTTTCATGCTGCGCCGGGCGATCTTGACGATGTCAGTGGGCATGGTGGCAGAAAAGAGCATGGTCTGTCGCTGGCGCGGCAGCACTTCGAGAATGCGGTTGACCTGAGGCAGGAACCCCATGTCGAGCATGCGGTCCGCCTCGTCCAATACCAGGATTTCGACGTCGCGCAATTTCGCGGTGCCGTGCTGCATATGATCGATGAGCCGGCCGGGCGTGGCGACAATGATGCGTGGTTTCTTCTCCAGTGCACGGCACTGGGCCGACATGGAGGCGCCGCCGATCAGTACGGCGGTCTTGAGGCCGGCCTGACGCCCGACATCGAGCAGCGCCTCATCCACCTGGATGGCGAGCTCACGGGTGGGCAGTATGATCAAACCTCGCCCCTTGATCTGGGCCAGGCGCTGAAGCATGGGGATCCCGAAGGCGAGCGTCTTGCCCGTTCCTGTCTGGGCGATGGCGATCAGGTCCTCGCCGGTCAGTCCGAGTGGAATGGACTGCTGCTGAATGGGCGTAGGCTCGGTGAATCCGAGCTCGTCGATGGCGGCCAGGAGGCCGGGTGCAATGCCGAGTCCGGAGAATCCGGAGGGTGCCTGCTGATGGGCTATGCGCGCTGCATTCTTTCGACGTGGCCTTGTCTTGCCACGCAATAATGATGACACGATTAAGTTGTCCTCTCTGGGAAAACGGTAATTGGGAATGATTCTACATATCGATCATGAGTCGATGCGGTCGCAATACACCATATATCGGCTTGAAAAGCAAGAACTTGTGATATCGTCCGCCGCCGCTTCACTATGATCTTGTGTATCCGGGTGAATAAACCAAGGTTACGGGTGTCGGAGAATGGCTATGCTGATACCCAGCGAGCTTGGCCGGTTTGTCCTGGTCGCGGCCCTCACGGGCCTGCCGGTCCTCAGTGAGGCCCGGCCTGTGGCTGGCCAGCGCACCTCCAGACCCCGCTATCAGGCCGGGTCGGCCTTAGATCTACCCTATATCACGTTCCGGGTCCACCGCGTGGGCAACCTGGGACTGAATATCAGTAATACCGGCTACCTGGGAGACCGACGCGACGCATGTATCTCCACGCCGGTGCCCTCCCTGGAGTTCCCCATCAACTCGCACGTGGAGTACAATTACGCGGGCGGCCTTTGGGTGGGCGCCGTGGTCGACGACGACACCCTCGTATCGCTGGCCATCACCGGGGGCAGCGGGGTGGGTGCCGAGTTCTTTCCCTACCCGTATCCCAGGGGTGACATCCTCGAGCGCACCAATCGCCCAATCCTGAGGCAGCAGCCCAATTCCAGCTGCGCGGACGTGCTCTTCTCCGCGGATGCCGTGTCGGAGCAGGATTTCGTCGCCGTGTATTCCGACACACTGGGCCGCAACCTGGGCCTGGGCGGTGGAAGCGATTCCGACCAGCGCCCGCTGGGCATAGAGATCACGCAAAAGAGCTACTCATGGTCCACCGAATACGCCCGCGACTTCGTCCTGATCGAGTTTGAAGTCGAGAACGTCGGCACCGACACGCTGCTCGAACTCTACATGGGACTGTTCATGGATCAGGACGTGCTCGGTCCCACGGGAACGTACCAGGACGACATCACGGGCTTTACCCACTCGGTCCCGTCGCCCATTGGCGAGGGCTTCCGCGACACACTCAATCTCGCCTGGATCGCCGACAACGACGGCGACCCGATCGGCGGACGGTACAACGCACAATGCCCTTCCGGCGTCACCGGAGTGCGCGTGGTTCAGGCCCCGGGCAACGTACAGTTCGCATTCAATTGGTGGATATCCAATGCCAATACGTCCCGGGACTGGGGGCCCCACAAGCGGAACACCAAAGTCACGTTCGCCGGCGGCAACCTCGGCACACCCGGCAGCGACAAGGAACACTACGCCACCATGTCCAACGGCGAGTTCGACTATCCCCAGTGGGAGTCGGCGCTCGATCACTCGCTGGAAGGGTGGCTACCTCCGGTCTCGAACCCCGTGCTGGCGCGCGATCTCGCCGACGGGTTCGACACCCGTTATCTGCTCTCGTTCGGCCCGTTTACGCTGTACCCCGATTCGATGCTGCCTCTGACGATAGCCGTAGTCGGCGGTGAGGACTTTCACACGGATCCCGGTAACTTCTCCAACTACTTCGACCCGCTCGACCCGCAGCCGTGGCTCGACCGCCTCAACCTCGACGATTTTGCGCTCAACGCCATCTGGGCCGGCTGGGTGTACGACTCGCCCTGATTCGACACGGACGGCGACGGCTACCGCGGCAAATACCGCATCGTCGACGGTGATACGGCCTATTACACCGGCGACGGTGTCCCGGACTACCAGGGCCCGCCGCCACCTCCCGCACCCAGCTACCTGCGCTACACCACCAAAGCAGGTAAGATCGTAATTCGCTGGAACGGCAAGATCTCCGAGACGCACCGCGATCCGTTCAGCTTCATGCCCGACTTCGAGGGGTACCGGGTGTACATGAGCCGCACCCTGCTCCTGGAGGACTTTGCCCTGGTCAGTTCGCGTGACAACATCAACTACGTGCGCAGAAAGTACCATGCCCCATCCGAGCGCTGGCGCGTAACCGATCCGCCCCTCACGCTCGACTCGCTCCAGATCCTGTACAACGACCTGGTCGACTCCACGCAGACCTGGCCGCCGGGCGCACCGTTCCACCCGGGTAGCTTCAGGGTGTGT
>JAUVRN010000282.1 GCA_030597645.1 Candidatus Zixiibacteriota bacterium | reverse complement strand
GTCCGCCCAGCACGCGATCCTGGAACATATGCTCAACCGGGCCGACAACGCCGAACGCACATCGATTGCACTCGTCTCTTTCTTCCAGAGGATGTGCGAAACGCCGCACGTCTACTACTGTGCCTTCAAACAGCGTCAGGGCGAGTTTGTCAGACTCGATGCACCGACCCGTCCGTTCACGGCCGATTGGCTTCAGGCGCTCGATCGCGTGGCCGGCGGACGCAATCCGGCGGTCATGCGCACGGCGGACGGCTGGCTGCTCGCCATCCCCGTGGCGATGGGCTCCAGGATCTATGGTGCGGTCATGGTGCAGCGCAGCAGCGATCACATTGCGTTCGGTGAGACCTCGCTTCTGGCCCAGTCCGCCCAGCGTGGTGCCTTCGCGCTGGCGCGCATCATCCACGAAGCGCAAAGCCTCCGCGTCGGACGCCTCGCCCGGTTCGAAGCTCTGCTCGAAAGCACATTGGGTACGACCGAAGACCCCATCACCGACATGATGACCATGCTTGATCTGTTGCATGGAGAACTCGACGTGGAATACGCGGCTTGCCTGGCGTACGAAGGCGAAGGTGCGTATGCGCGGCGCTACAGCCGGCTGTGGGACGACCATAGCTACTCCGAGCGAGGTCTGCAGGTGGCCATCGGGCATGCCGTACTGCCGCAACAGGCCGAAGGTGAAGCCATGGTGGAGTCCGCCGCCGGCCCGGTGCTTTCGCCTGCGGCCATTCCACACGACCACCTCACGCACCGCGCATCCGTGACGCTGTATCGCGGTACGCGATCGATCGGGACCCTGGTCATCGCCAGCCGCTGCACACGGCTGGAACTTTCTGTAAACGATCTTTTGCACCGCGTGGCGCCATCCTTTGCTACGGCGGTGGAACGCATCGGCGCCCGCAGCGATCGCAACATGCTGGCACGGCGTGTACACGCGCTCGGCAAGCTGACCGGACAGCCGGACGGCTCGGATCGCGCGCACGACTACCTGACCGCGCGGATTCTCGACGAGATTCCAGGGACGTTCTGCCAGTATATGCGCGTTGCTCCCGACCGCCGCACCCTGCACGTGGAATACCGCCGCTCACGGCGTGGCGGCTGGGGTCGTGACACTACGGGACGCCGCTTCGAGCTGAGCCTGCTGCCCACCTGTCGCATGGTGATGGAATCGGGTCGCACGGTACTGTTCCGTCAGGACGATCCGGAACGGCAGTTCGATCCGCAGGAAGCAGAAGCGCTGTTCGGGGCGATCCCCAACTCGATACTGATGATACCGGTGATCATGGGCGGTACCTGTTGTGCCATGCTGGCTGCAGGCGAGATGAGAGAAACACGGCGGCACTCGTACAACACCGACGATCGCCGTTTCGCCGACGGACTGGCCCGCCTGCATGCCGCCGACGCAGGGAACAACCGCGCGCACCGAATCGGCGAACCGTTGAGGCACCTGGGTGATCTCAACCTGACATTCGCAAGCCCGCTCACCGGCATTCTCGGTTCGGTAGAGATTCTGCGGCAGAGCCCGTCGGGCGACGGACTGCAAGGCAAGTACCTGGATGTCATCGAGCGCAACGCCGCCCGCATACGGGATACGGTGTCGGATCTTTCCGATCTCACCTTTCCCGCCGAGCGCGCCCGAAAGCCGACGGTCTAACCGGCGATCACGCGGCGGATTCCTGTGGTGACCGATCACGGCAGCCTCCTCGAAGCGCTGGACGCGGCGCGCCGGCTTGCCCGGGCACGCCGCATCGCGCTGGCCTGGCGTGCGCCCGGTGGCCGGTGGCAGTTCGGCGTACGTTCCCGCGACGACATGCTCCCCCAGACAGAGCAGCGTCTCTCGCAGGATCTGATGCGTCTGTACGAAGCGACGGCTCAGCGCGCAGAAGGCTGGCCGCGCCTGCTGGCCGATTGGCGCGCGGCGCGTGGTGACTTCGAGACCTTTGTGCTCCCGTCCGGTACCGAAGGCTGCTTCGCCGTTCTCTACGAAGACGAGACCCGGGACGAGTCGGCTCAGGCTCATTCGGCATGGCTTGCACTCGTCCTGCCGGTCGTGGCCGGTCTGGCGTGTGAGAGCGAACGAAGCGGCGCGCATTGGAGCGGCACGCAGGCCGTCCTGGAGAGCGCGGCTACACTCTGGGAAGCAGCCACCGAATCGGACGCCCTCGCCCACGGCCTGCGTGTCATACGCCGGCTTGTGGATGCCGAGGCGGCCGCCTACTACGAACGCTCCACGCCTGCGGGACCACTGCGCGTCCGCCACGTAGACGCGGAAACCGATCTTCACGATGTGCTCGAGCGGGGTGTTCCGCTGGATGCCGATGCGCGTGAGCGCCTGCTGGCCGGAGATGTGCGGTCGGTCGTGGGACGCGGCCCAGCCGAACTCGCCGTGTCTCTGCCCGGGTATCAGCTGCTTGCCATCGCCGTGCGTGATCACGATGCCTCTGATGCACTGATCTGCCTGGTGCGTTCAGATACGGCGCCATTCACCGAACTCGACCGGGCGACCCTGGCCATGTTTTGCCGCCAGGTGGCCGGCGTTCGAGAGAACCTCCGACTGCTGAATCGGCTGCAGGACGCCAATCGCGAACTCTCTCAGACCCAGGCACAGCTGGTCGAATCGGCACGGCTGGAGACCCTGGGCGAGGTGGCGGCCGGCGTGGCCCATGACATCAACAACGTACTGGGAGCCATCCTGGGCCGCATTCAGCTGCTGCAGCACTCCGTGCGCGAGCCGAAGGTGCTCTCGGCGCTGTCCAAAATGGAAAAGACGATCTCGGACGGAGAGGGCGTGGTGCACCGGCTTCAGGAGGCGGCACAAGTACGCACGCGTCCGGATCGTGTCCAGTCGCTGGACGGCCTGGTACGCGATGTCTTTACCGATTGCGAGAACACACTCCGCAACCGGACACAGATCGAGGACCGCAAGACCGTCTGGATCACCGAGTTCTGGCCCACCGGTCAGATCAAAGACCCGCGCGGAGACCTGCGGGCGGCCCTGCGCCAGGTGCTCATGGAACTGTCCGCATGTGCTCCGCAGGATTCCGTGCTGGAGTTGCAGACACGGCGTGAGGGGAATCGCGATACTCTGCGCATCGTGCTCGTCACACCGGATGCTTCTCCCGGCTGGAGCTGGGATGCAGTGCCCGGCCTCACGCAGTTCCACCGTGTAGTTCAGGCGCAGGGCGGCAGCATGATGCTCAACCAGGAATCACCCATGGAGCATCAGCTCGTCGTCTATCTCGGAGTGGCCGACCCCGAGGCGTCGAGCATCGGCGCCATGGACGCATCCCGATCCCCAATGCGCATCCTCATAGTGGATGATGACATCGAAGTACGTGATGTGCTTGAGGAGTTGCTCGACGTGGATGGACACAAGGTCAGCACGGCAGCGGACGGCGCCGAGGCGTTGTCACTCTTCAAGCCCGGTCGCTTTGATATGGTATTCACCGATCTCGGTATGCCCGGGATCTCCGGCTGGCAGGTGGTTGAACAGATCAAACGCCAGGCCCCGCAGACGCCGGTCGTCATGGTTACCGGCTGGGGTGCTCAACTGGACCCGGCCCGTATTGCGGCGTCGGGTGTAGATCGAGTGCTGACCAAGCCCTTCCAGTGGCTCGCGGTACTCGAGGCGCTCAACGACCTGACCGTGGCCGGGACCGCTGACTCAGGACACTAGGCGCGCCGCAGGCGTCGCTCCAGCAGACCCATCGAGATGCCGAGGCTTCCCGCCACAATGCCCAGGATGAGGGTCGGGGGCATCGCTCCCATCGTCCAGATGAATACGGTGGCGAGCTGTCCGGGCGTGCTGGCGCCGATGCGTGACCCCGTCATGACCGCCAGCCCCACCGCCTGCAGAACGATGACGAGACCG
>JAUVRN010000243.1 GCA_030597645.1 Candidatus Zixiibacteriota bacterium | reverse complement strand
TGCAGACGGACCGTTCTACGCACCTGTGGGATGCCGGCACTGCAATCCGGACGGACACACGGGGCGCACAGGGCTCTTCGAGCTGATGATCATGAACCGCGGCCTACGCCGACTCGTGATGCAACACGGCACACATGAGGACATGCGCAAGACGGCCGCGGATGCGGGGATGGTCGCGCTCAAGGAGGAAGGCCTGGCCAAGGCGAAACTGGGGATTACCAGCCTCGCCGAAGTGACCCGCGTAGCCCAGGACTGGGAAGGCGACGAGGAATAGCGCGTGCCTGACATCTTCCAGTACAGAGCCCGCGACGCGCACGGAGCCCTGGTCGCCGGCAAGCTGCGCTCGGCCGATCGCGAGGGCGTGTTCCGCTACCTCGATGATCAGCAGCTCATCCCGGTGGATGTCGACAAGGCGCGCCCCTCCATCACGGAGTCGCTGAGCAAACTGTTCCACCGCGGTCCCGGCCTTGAAACACGCATTCTCTTTACACGCAAGTTCGCCACGCTGTACGCCTCCGGTATCCCCATCCTGCGCGCGTTTTCCCTGCTCACCGAGCAGGAACGCGACCCGCACTTTCGCGCGGTCCTGATGGATGTCCACAAACAGGTGGAGGGCGGCGTCCCGGTCTGGGAAGCCATGAACGAGCACCCCCGCGCCTTCGGCGAGCTCTTCGTGCAGTCGGTCAAAACCGGGGAGGCCTCGGGAAAACTCGATGAAGTGCTGGCCAAAACAGCCGAATTCATGGAACGGGAGATGACCACCCGTGAAGAAGTGCGCGGCGCCATACGCTATCCGGTCATGGTGCTCCTGGCCATGGTCACCGCATTCGTCGTGATCGTCACGTTTGTCATCCCCAAGTTCGCCGGTGTGTACGGCAAATTCGAAGCACAACTGCCGGCCGCCACGCGGTTCATGATCGGCGCCAACAAGATCATCGTGGGCGGCTGGTGGTGGTTTGTGCCGCTGTTGATCGTGGCCGGCTGGTTCACCTGGCGCTGGTTGAAAACAGATCGCGGCATCGAGTGGAAGGACCACATGGTCCTCAAACTCCCGGCGCTGGGTCCCCTGTTCCTGAAGGTGGCCATCGCGCGGTTCGCGCACACGCTCTCGATACTGTTCGAGAGCGGTCTGCCGATGATCGAGTCGTTGACGGTCGTGGCGCAGGGCATCGGCAACCGGATCGTGGCCGGTGAGATCATGAAGATTGCGGAGAACTTCCGCCGCGGACGAGAGGCAATGGAGCGACTGGAGGAGGGTGGGGTCTTTCCGCCCCTGGCCATACAGATGATGAGTGTGGGTCTCGAAACCGGTGCGCTGGGCCGCATGCTGACGGAACTCGCCGATCACTACGACCGGGAGATCAAGTATGCGTCCAGGCGCCTCACCAACGTCCTGGAACCGATCATGATATTCGGCCTGTCCGCCCTGGTGCTCATGATGGCCCTGGCGGTGCTGCTGCCCATGTGGAATCTGATCGAGGTATTCAAACAGCACTAAGAAGCAACCCCAATTAGGGAGAGGTACCATGCGGAAACGTGGCAACAGAGGTTTCACCCTGATCGAGCTGGTGATCATCATCGCCGTGCTCGGCATTCTGGCGGCCGTGGCCATTCCGAAGTACGCCAACATCACGTCGGAGTCCAAGGAAGCGGCGGCGCGCGGCGCGCTGGGCGGGCTACGCAGCGGCATCACGATTTACTACGCCAATCAGGCGGTCACCACCGGTACGGCGTCGTGGCCGACGGTCGACCAGCTGGGTACACCGGGCATCGTGATGGAGCAGTCCATCCCGGCCAATCCGTATCAGCATCCGGACTCGGCGGCGGATTCGATGGTCACCGGTGTGACCAAGGGCACTCCCGTGGGAAGCCGCGGCGGCTGGGCCTACAACTCCGTCACCGGCGAAGTGTGGCCGAACACGACGGACGTCGGGGAAAACAACTGGTAGACCGACCCCGGAAGGCTGACGGTTTCACGCTCATAGAGCTGACCATCATCATTTTGGTCCTGGGCATTATCGCCGGCGTGGCCATTCCCCGCTTTGGCGGCATGTCTGAAGCCGCCCGGACCACAGCCACGCGCGAGGAGAGGCGCCGTCTCAAGACGGCCATTGTGGGCACCGTCGGCTCGGACGGCGTGCCGCGCGGCGGCTATGAGCTGGACGTCGGGCACGCCCCCAACCGGCTCCGGGACCTGGTCACCAAGCCCGACTCGGTGAGCACGTGGAACAAGTTCATCGACCGGGGCTGGAACGGACCGTATGTCGATTCTGCCGAGGGATCCTATCTCACCGATGCGTGGGATTCGACCTACCAGTACAGCGTGGTGGTGCGCACGATCACCTCAACGGGTGGTGCAAGCATTGTCCTGTCGTTCTAGGCTGACAGACGCACGCGGCTTCTCGCTGATCGAGGTCGTCCTGGTGGTACTCATCATGGGCATCCTGAGCTCCGTGGCCGTCCAGAAATGGTCAGGCGCAGTGGAACAGTCGCGCTTCGATGCCACGCGCCGAGAAATGCGAGACCTGGCGGATGCCATGGCCGGCAATCCGGAGCTTACGGCCCACGGCGTCCGCACGGATTTCGGATACGTGGGTGACGTGGGCGCGCTGCCACCCAACCTCGATGCGCTGGTGTCCAATCCAGGCGACTATGCGACGTGGGACGGTCCTTACATCCAGAACAACTTCGCCGGCCATCCAACCGGTTTCAAGGGAGATGCGTGGGGCGTCGCGTACGCGTATGGCGGCACCACCATCACGTCGAACGGATCCGGTAGTCCTTTCACGGAGACGGTGACGAGCGCCGCAGAACGGTTGACGTCGAATTCACTTCTGGGAAGTGTCACAGACGGCCTCAACAATTCTCCGGGAGATTCTGCGTTCTCCGTCCGCATCTCCATCACGTTCCCAGATGGCGCGGGCTCCAACACAACGGCCACGACCCATCCGAATACCGGCGGCAGTTACGGGTTTTCCGGAATCGTACCCATCGGCAATCATGCGGTGACGACCATCTATCAGGCCGATACCCTCGTGCGCTATGTGTCGGTGCTGCCCAATTCAACGGCATACGTGAACTTCCGGTTGCCGGGAGATCTCTGGAGTCCGGCCGGCGGCAGAGACGGTCGTGGCGGCTCCGGTCTCACGTATGCACCGGTCAGCGCCACCGACTACAACGCAGGCAAGGACATGTCGTTCGACGTCACGAATAACAGCGGTTCCACGGTGTCCATCACATCGATCCGTGCGTCCTATGCCTCGGCCATCTACTACGAGCAGATCCTCATCGGCGGCACATCGGTCTTCAACAGCACCAGCCCGCGCGGCGCCAGTGGTGACACCGAGTCCTTCGCCGCCATCGACATCCACGACGGCGCGACGGTCACGATTCGCTTCAACCAGTTCAAACTGTGCAGCAGCGGCGGCTGCGGAGACGCGGGCGGGAGCAACGAATCATTCTTCGTAGACTTCTCCGACGGATCGTCGGTCCACTTCACGGTGCCGTAGTATGGATGAGCACCGCCCGTACACGGATGCGCCGGACACGGAACAGGCGCTGAATCAAGTCCCGATCGACCCGCCACGGGCGGCGGCGCCGCCATCCAGACCGAACCTGGAGAGCTGGCATTGGCAGCGCCCCGACTCGCTGGGATCGATGTACGGCGGATACCCCTTCAAGCTCTTCATACGCGATCACGTGGGACTCGACATCGGATCACACTGGATCAAGTATGCGATCACACGCCACGGCGTGGGCAAACAGCGGATTCTGACCGCCGGCGGCGTACCGCTGCGCTCCCAGGGTCGGGGTGAGATGGGAAAGATCCGTGCCCAGATAGGAGCACTGCTGGCCATTCGCGAGAAGGTGGCCCGCACTTCGCAGCGGTGGACGGTGGGCATCAGCGGCCCCGGCACCATCGTGCGTACGGTCGAAGTGCCGCGTATGCCGAGACGCGAACTTCGCAGGGCGGTGCTCTGGCAGGCACAAAAAAAGATCCCGTTCCCTCTCGACGAAGCTCATGTGGCGGTGCACTACCTCAGAACCGCGCCCAACCAGCCTGTGCGTGCCGTCGTGGCAGCCGCCATCAAACGCATAGTGGACGATCTCCTCTTTCTGCTGGCCGAAGCGGAGATCCGACCATCCGCCGTCACGCTGCCGGCGTTCGCCCTCGGTGCTTTGCTCTCGCGTGCCGGTTACGATCAGCCGGGGCAGCAATACGGAGTGCTCGATATCGGCGCCGAGCGCAGCCTGTTCGCGGTGTATCGCGGCGACGTCATGGAGTTTTTTCGCGAGATCGATTTTGGCATCGGTGACGTGGAAGAGGTGCTGGCGGACG
>JAUVRN010000321.1 GCA_030597645.1 Candidatus Zixiibacteriota bacterium | reverse complement strand
GCTGGCTGGCACAGAGACTGGACCGCCCCTTGAGGATCGATATCTTACGACGGTGTCGCCCTACCGCATCACAGACACGGCTCGACCGGGCGGCGCGCCGGGACAACGTCGAGGCTGCATTTGAATCGACTATCGACCTGACGGGTGACGGGACCGTGCTGCTCGTGGACGACGTACTCACCACCGGGGCGACCATGCAGAGTTGCGCCGGGGCGCTTCTTTCTGCGGGTGCCGGCCGTGTCTGGGGCGCAGTGATGGCCGTGGCAGAATTCGGCGCCGACTGACGGGAAGGCTCGCCGGGCGAGCTCGCATTCAGTTACGCTTTGGGGGTAAGGCATCCGGACGAGCGGCCGATACAGATTACATAACACGTAGTCTGCAACACTCAGTCCGGAGCACATGGAACGATGAACGAAATCAGGGAAACGGTTCGCCGCTACCTGGATCACTGTGCCGTCGAAGCCAACCTGGCCGTCGCCACCGTGTCCGCGTATCGCCGCGACTTGGATCAGTACGCCGGTTTTCTTCGCGCACAGGGCATCGACCAGGTGGGTGCGGTTACGCCTGCCGTAGTGTCCGCGTTTCTGCAAACACTCTCACCAAAGAAGAAAGCGTCCAGCCTGGCGCGTACGTTGTCCGCCGTGCGCGGCCTGCACCGGTTCTGCAGCGATCGCCATCTCAGCATAGCAAACCCCACGACCGATATGGAGGGGCCGAAGCTGTATCGCCGCATCCCGGTGGTGCTCTCCGTGGAAGAAGTTACACGCATGCTCTCGGTGCCCTTTCCCCGCGCGCCACTCGGACTGCGGGACAAAGCCCTGATGGAATTCGGATATGCCACCGGTGCCCGCGTGTCGGAGTGGGCGCGTGTGCGCGTGGCCGACTTTGCACCCGACCGCAGGTGGGTACGCCTGTTCGGCAAGGGCAACAAGGAACGTCTCGTGCCCGTAGGCCGGGAAGCCCGCATCGCCCTCGAGCGGTACATCCGCGAAGGACGCCCGTTCCTGCAAAAGCCGCAGAGCGGTGACGAAGTGTTTCTCAATCACCGCGGTGGAGCCATGTCCCGCATGGCGATCTTCACCGTGGTCAAGAAAGCCGCGGCCGAGGCCGGCATCACCAAGAACGTCGGCCCGCACACCATCCGGCACAGTTTCGCGACGCACCTGCTGCTGGGCGGTGCCGATCTGCGCGCGGTACAGGCCATGCTCGGGCACGCCGACATTTCGACCACGCAGATCTACACGCATGTCGATCGCGAGTATCTGACCAGCGTTCACAGCCAGTTCCATCCTCGCGAACAGGATGACTGAGTTTGCGCTGTCACAGTCGGTCCTGGCCGGCCCGGTCGTCGAAGGTGCCGCCGGTCTGTTCCACTGCGCGCTCGTCGAACAGGGCGAGCTGATCAAGTCGACGCTGCTGCGTACGCTCGGCCCCGAGCGGGCCGTGATTCATCGCGTTCAGGACGAAAAGCAGCTGACCACCACGGCACGCCGCGCCGTGCTGGATCTGCTCTTTCTCTCTGCGGGCCAGGATCTGGGTGAGATTCTGGCCTGGCTGTCACAGGTGCGACGCCAGGCGGTGCTGACGGTCATTTCCACCGCCGTGTACCGCAAGGAGTGGAAGAAAGGCGACCTCCTGGCTGTCTATGCGGCTGGAGCGGACTGGGTCTTTGGGGGTGAATGGGACGACGAACTGATCGCATCGCAACTTTCAGCCATTATGGAACGCAGCCGCCGTGACCTGGGTGTCAACCCGACGTCCCGCCTGCCCGGCCCAGGCTTGCTCGAAGCGGAGATCCAGCGACGCCTCGGCCGCGGCCAGACCTTTGCCGTCTGCTATGCCGATCTGGACAATTTCAAAGCCTACAACGACTATCATGGCTACGGATTCGGCGACAAGATCGTGCGTCTGACGGCTCAGATCCTCCGCGATGTGGCGTACGACATTTCTCCGGACGCCTTCGTGGGTCACATCGGAGGTGATGACTTCCTGTTCATCATTCCCCAGTCGGACATCGACTCGGTCTGCGGCAACATCATATCGACGTTCGACCGGGTTATCCCCTACCGGTACAGTGAGACCGACCGCCAGACCGGCTTTATCATCACCAAGGACCGCAAGGGTCGCCAGGAGAAGTACCCGCTGATGACCATCTCGATCGCGGTGCTCATCAACAAGCCACGGATGTTCACCCACGTGGGCGAAATGTCCAAGATGCTCGCCGACCTCAAGAACTACACCAAGACCAAGGACGGCTCCAACTACTTCGTCGAGCGGCGGCAGAAGTACTAGGCGCTCTCAGGTTCAACTCTTGCTGCGGGCTCGTGTGCTAGAAACACTCGGTGCCGGGCAACATCACACATACGTTACAGGGCGCCTCGGCGCCCTTGAAGATGTAGTTTACCAGGTAGATGATGTCCGTCGACTTCACGGACCAATCGCAGTTGACGTTGCCGGCGTATTCACACGGAGCCGGCGGCGCGCCACTCTTGAAAACGTAGTCTACCAATCGAATGATGTCGGCAGACGTCGTCTGACCGCTGACATCCACGTCTCCTGTGATCGCTACCGCACATACGACATCGCAGACATCACCTACACCATCTGCGTCGCGGTCGGACTGATCCGCGTTGGGATCACCCGCACAGTTGTCGCAGGCCGAGGCGAGGCCATCGCCATCCACGTCGAACCCCAGTGGATACACATATGCGGCGCCCGCCCCGTTGGCGTGATCAAAAGCGCCCACAAACAGATCACGGATACCGTCGCCGTTGATATCCAGGTTTCCTGCCAGATGACGCCCAAACCAGTCTGCCTCGACTTCGCCACTGTATGTCCGCAGCAGCTGCCCCGTCTGGCCGGAAACCACGTAGGCCTGTCCTGTCCAATCGCCGACGTGGTAGGCCTGCGGCGCACCCACGCCGACGTCATCGAAGCCATCATTGTTGACGTCGTCCAGGCCAGTCACGGACCACCCAAACATCGCGTAGGCGCCCAGGCCATCCCACGTTCTCAACGTCAGGCCGCTGAGGCCGGAGTACACGTAGACCCGGCCGGCCTGGTCCAGTGCATCGTTTCCCGCAAAGTGCGCACCGACGATGATGTCGTCGACGGAGTCGCCATCGACATCGGACCCACCGCTTACTGAACTGCCCAGCGCGTCGTTCGTCTCCGCTCCTGTAAACACCAGGTCCGCGGTGGCGGCAGCTCGAATACGAGGATACGGGCCCGAGTCGCCGAAGAAGACGTAGGCTCTGCCAGCCGAGACGCCGCCCGCATCGTTCAGCATGGCTCCGACGACGATGTCCGGAAAACCATCGTCGTTGACGTCGCCGGCTGCACCCAGGGCGTAGCCAAACCAATCGCCGGGTTCCTCGCCCGTGAATGTGTAGAGCGGTGCTCCTGTCAGGCCAGAGAACACGTAGGCTTTACCCACCGACACAGAGTCGAACTGCACGGCTCCAATGATAAGCTCGGGGCAGCTGTCTCCGTCGATATCGTCTATATGGCCTACCTCCCAGCCGAAATAGTCGG
>JAUVRN010000248.1 GCA_030597645.1 Candidatus Zixiibacteriota bacterium | reverse complement strand
TTTTCTTACCAGGGCTCCCCCCCTCCCTCTAATTGTAACCGCAGTGCACCTGGCGGGTTCTGTGGAAATATACGGTTAGGTGGGCCTCACCGCCAAGCTCACCCGGTGACATCCTGCGAAAATGACCGTTGATCGGTAAGTTACGTGGGAGCCCGAATCTCCGTTGGGAGTCGAGGTGAACTCCCGAATCTCATCCGCCGGAAAGACGTGGCTCACATAAGCGGTTGTGTTGTAGCATGTTACAGTACCATCGCAGTGGCGGTCGCACAACCCCCCTCAGTCGGCAGGCTGCGTGTGACAGTACAATTGAGCCGGACAGGGCCGGTCCGGTCCGACTCGCGACGATCTCCTCATTAAACAGGTTGAGGCCGCCAACCGATACATCCGGTGAATGGGCGCGAGTCCGATTTCCGCGCCCCGCATGGCCATCGGAGACTCAGAGGTACTCTACGGAAGGAGCCGTTATGACACCGAAGCGGGTAACAGGTCTGGCCCTGATCCTGGGGCTGGCAGCCGTCGTGGCTGTGACCGGCTGTAATGACGACAGCACGTCGACCACAGGCACGGGTGGCAGCACAGGCGGTATCGTGGTGTCCAATCTCAACGTGTCCGCCAGTTCGGCGGACGTCGGCACGGCGGTCATCGTCGAAGCCACAGTACAAACTACAAGCGGTGTTGCGCAGGCCGGTGAGGCCGTGGCCGTCACCGTGACCCCGTCATCGGTGGGAAGTTTTTCGGCCGATACGGCGTTGACCGATGCCAACGGCATCGCATCGACCATCTTTACTCCGACCAGTCCCGGATCGGCGGCCATCACTGCGGAGATAGCCAACGGCTCCAGGGCCAGTCAGCCCATGACCGTGACCACGCCCGGTACGGGTGGAGGCGGCACGGGTTCCGGACTCGTCAGTGTGGCCATCAGCCCGACGCTCATGAAAGCCGACGGCGTCACGCAGGCGACGGTCACGATCACCGCGTTCGACGAGAACAGCCAGCTCGTGCCCGACTCGACGCCCATCAAGCTCGCCGCCGGTGAGTGGTTTATCGACATGGACGGTGACGGGTACTTCACGGCGGTGATCGATACGCTCAAGATCGATTACAACGCCAACGGCCTCTGGGATGCCATCGGCGCGATCCCGGGCATCGTGTATACGACCAACGGCGTGGCGACGGCCAACTACACGGCCGGCTCCATCTCCGGTACAGTCTACTTTTTGGCTACGGTCGGGGCACCCGGCACGTCGTACAGCAACAACGCCACGGTTTCCCTGACACCCAACGACAGCATCGCCAATATCGAACTGTATGCCACCTCACCGGATATCCAGGTGCACGGCACCGGCGGCGTTGATTTCACCCAAATCACGGCGCGCTGCTATGACGCTTTCGGCAACGGGGCTCCCGAGGGCTTGCCCATCGCGCTCAGTATCGTCTCTGGCCCGGGTGGCGGTGAGGGCATCAACGGCACGGTCGGTCAGCCGGTCGCCAAGTTCACCGACCAAACCGGTCGAGTCACCTGGACGGTGGCCTCAGGCACAATTTCCGGTACGCTGCGTCTTCGCGCCACCGCCGGCACGGTGCTCTCCACGGCGATCCACGTGGTCGTCAATGCCGGTCCTCCGTTCGAGATTTCGCTCGGTTCGCAATCGTGCAACCTTCAGTCCTATAACTGGGTGAACGTCAACAACTCCATCGTGGCCATGGTCGTGGATGCTTATGGGAACCCGGTGCCCGAAGGCACGGCTGTGTACTTCTCCACCGAGGAAGGCTCGGTGGGCGCGTACGACGTGACACAGGAAGACGGCGGCATCGTCAGTGTCATATGGCGTTCCGGCGACCCCCGCAATGACGGCATCGTGTGGATCCGTGCCGAGACCGCCGGCGGTAGCGTGCTCGATTCGGTCGCGTTCATCTCGTCGGGTCCTGCGGCGAGCATCACCTTCCTGGCGGCTCCGACGTCGATCGCGGCGTCGTCGCGCGCCACGGCGCCGCTGCTGCTCGAGGTGCTGGACGTACGTGGAAATTTCGTGATCGAAGCGACCCCGGTGGACATATTCACCACCTTCGGCAGCGCGGCTGGCGGAACCATAAGCGACGGCTGCAACTACAGCACGCTGGAGACCGAATTCAACTCCGAGACGCCGTTCGAAGACTATTCGCCGGTCTCCCCGGATGACGGTATCTGTGCGGTGGCCACCATCGTGGCCCGTAGCGGCCCGATCAGCGCCACGCACCAGGTCAACCTGCTCTCCGGTCCGGCCTACTTCAAGAACTCCACCATCGAGTTCTTTGGCGAGTTGGTGGTGGGCGCCACGGTGCCGGTGGAAGTGGTTATCAAGGACCGTCAGACCATTCCGCTGGGTGGCCACCAGGTGGTGTTGACGGCGACCGCAGGCGCCATCTCGGGCTCGCCGGTCACCACAGACCGTTACGGTACCGCCACATTCATGTACACGGCGCCGGCGGACACGTCCATCGCCTCGACCGTGTATCTGACGGCTACGGACAACGACCCGCTGGGCGGCATCAGTATCGCGTACAAGGTCACCATATTACCGTCGGTGAAGGAGAAGTTCAAGCAGGACGATCCGGTCTTGAGACAGCGGATCTCATTCGACGCCCGGTAATCGAGGGCTCAGCGTGGGGGGCTCCATTCGGGTGGAGCCCCTTTTTTTTCGAACGGAATGGTGTCCGCCACGTCCCCGGCCATCTTGACCGATGGCCCCCGTCTTCGTTAATTAACCTCAGTGTTTCAGAGAACGGCGACTGGAAGCGCACGACCGCAGACGGTCTGTTATCGTGTGAGCCACGGCGGTGTTCACATGAGTTTCTGGAACATCGAGGTGAGAACAGAAGAGCTATGACAACCCACGTGCCCAGGTATCATCGATCGACGCACCGGGAAGCAATCCTCGATTTCGTCCGGGATCGTCGGGCTCACCTGTCGGCTGAGGAGATCTACGCCGGCCTGAGACCGAACCATCCGCGTCTGTCCATGGGAACGGTCTATCGCAATCTCCACATACTGGTTGAGCAGCAGCGCCTCCACGCACTTCACTTCAGCAACGGCGGTGATCGTTACGACGCCCGCCTCGAGCCACACTACCACCTGGCGTGTCGCCGGTGCGGGGACGTCGTGGACGTGGACATGCCGGTGCTCGACCAGCTCGACACCTTCGTACGCGATCATCGTGGATCGTTTCGCATCGAATCACATACCGTGCTCTTTCACGGCCTGTGTTTCGCCTGCACCCAGTTCGAACGCGACGTCGATTGACACGTCATCCGCATCATTTCACTGCGGAGACCGACACGATAGCCATCCCGGCACGGCCGGCTGACGGCGTACGCCATCCGTGGTCGCGGGAGCCCTCCGTTGTTCATGCGGCTCATGCAGCCGATGGCACTAAAGGTAAGTTATCTGCGGGACACGACACGGGCTAGAGCGTCGGCTCGCTCCACGATCTGGATTCTCGCTGCGTGAGCACTTCTTCTACGGGCTGCTAGAGCGTCGGCTCGCCGGGTCGCCAGTTGCACTGCGTCGCATGGCCGGGCTGCAGCGCCTGCAGGGAACGCAGGACCTCCGCCACGTTTCGGCCCACCGGCAAGTCATGAATCGACAGGAATCGCACGATGCCGTCCGGATCGATGATGAATGTGGCTCGCAGGGCCAGGCCGGAGTTCTCGTGCACGACGCCGAACTCCGTGGCCAGCTTCCTGTCCTCATCGGCGATCCAGGCAAAGGGAAGGGCGCCCAGACCGCCGTCACGCCAGCGGCGATGGGAGTCCAGCGTGTCCACGGACGCGGCCCGCAGGACCGCGCCCATACGCTCAAACTCGTCCTGGGCGTCGCGGAACGCTTCGTTTTCCGACTCGCACACGCTGGTGTCGTCTTTGGGATAAAAGTAGAGCACGACCCACTTGCCGTCACTATCCAGCAGCGGAATCTCCCGCGAATGATCACCCACCAGAGCCGTCACGGACATGTCCGGTGCCCTGGAACCTACCTGTACCGCCATGCGACCTCCTGATGGCTCACCGTCTCTTCGAGCCCGTGACGGCATAGAGCCTCGGAAGCGCGGGCCGGTCAAGAGTCTGAGAGCGTTCTCGATGCTATCCGGTTGCCCCGGCGGCTCCATGGCTGCATTGTAAAAATAATCGTAACCTACCGCGCCCCTGTGGCGCCGCCGCAGTAGACACACCAGCAACGGGAGGAACCATGTCTGTGGCTGACCGCCCCATTTCCGAACTCAT
>JAUVRN010000027.1 GCA_030597645.1 Candidatus Zixiibacteriota bacterium | reverse complement strand
CGAAGATCGACGCGGCCCTTCAACGAGTCGGCGGCTGCAGCGGGTGGATACGACGGTGCCGTACCTTGACGCACCGAGGGACGCTCCGTGGGGGACAGTTCGCCCGAACCGTAAATGCGCTCTCCGTAGCGACACCGGCCTTCCTCCCACCGGTCGACAACCGGTACACCCAGTCGTGCCTGTCTCTCCGGCGCGGCACGCACGGTGACGGAGAATACGACGGGGGCTTCGACCGGTTGACCGTTCCAGGAGGCCGGGGCAAAGCGGACATCGAGCAGTCGCCGAGTGAGATATAGACAAAGCGCATCCTTCTCACCTTCACAGCCCAGCGCAATGACGTTCCTGGGGTGTCCCAGCGTGTCGATCAGGGCCTGACAGATGATGTAATGGTCCGATGTCAACGTCAGCGTGTCGGGGATGACCATCTCTTCCTGCGACAGCACGTAGGGGTACGTATCGACATTCCACGCCGGCGGTGCGATTCGATCCGTATCCGCACGGATGGAATCGGTGACCTGTGCGCCAATGGGCGTTATCGGCGCGAGCAACAGGATCCAGAACAACAGGTCCGGTCGGCCGGGGTACCGGCGCGTGTTCATCACCGGCCGCTGCCGATCAGGACCGAAAATCCGGGCTGCGAGGCCAAACGAGGCGAGTCCTCCTAGACTGACGAGATTGCAGAAGTTCACGTACCGTCCAAGCAATACCTGCGCGCGTACGGAAGCAACCCGGGCGTGGCCACGGCTGAGGGAACGGCACAAGAAACGGGGCGGGGCGGCCAACGGGTTCGTCGCGCTCAGACTAGCCGGCCGCAGGTAAGCGGCAACCGCCCCACCCCATTACCCCGTCGATGACCCCCTTACGTCATCATCCCCTCCGTAACGCCGTACAGTCTGAGCAGCACATGGTCCCCGGATCCGAAACGCCATGGGAACGACGTACCAGATGCCCACAGGTTCCCCGTTCTGTTGTGCTGGAGCGAAGATCCAGCGCTGGATTGCCGCGAGCGCTTCCTCCTCGAAGCCAAGCCCCTCAACCGAACTGTTAATCACCTTCGGCTCGTGGACCACGCCATTCACATCAATCCAGAGGTGAATCTCCAGGTCGGCCTCGATCCCGGAACCCTGCGCCAGGCTCGGATATGCGGGCGGGTCGCCTTTGAGGAACCGTGGCTCCTCCTGGTAGGGAACGAACACGGTTCTTTCGGGCAGTCGCACGTCCACATCCGCGATGCCGCCCAGACCGATCGGGTCGCCACCGTCTGAGTACTTACCCGACGTGCGATCCCCGTAAATGATCTTCTTGAGGCGGTCGTCGCTCGTGATCAGCGTATGCTCCACGACCACCTCCACATCGGGCATCGGTACAGGTATGCCGATCTCACCCGTGATGGGCGGGGCACCGCCAAACTCTCCGAAGATGGGTTCATCGGGTACGATCACGATCGGCTCCGTCGGTACGAAACGCGACTCGGTCGGCAGATAGGGCGGAATCGGGGGCGGCTCGACACGATGCCCGTCCGCATACCAGCGCGCTGCACCCACCGCCGCCAGGTGAAACGCGGCGGCGACCAGGAGCGCGACCAGCAGGCTCTTCTGGTAATGCTGTTTGAGCTCGAGCGCGCCGTACGGACGCTGTGGAGGGGGGATGGCTGCCGTCATGTTCGTCACTCCTTTCCCAGTGCCCTGACTCAGGGCACGTGTGCGGGGATCGGATGTGTGACCTCGTACCGGACTGACACGGGGCCCGCGCAGCTATTTCAACCAGAGATGACTCGCTCGACGAGCGCCTGCGCACGCCCATCGGGTGCGGGCTGAATCATCCCCGAACACGGTTCCCTCAGAGGACACCAGGCGGGCACGCGAGACGAGCGGGATGGAGGATGTACGGGAGGACCATCTTACAACAAAAACCCCGTCCGGTTGGAGGGAGGACGGGGGTACGTGATGTCACACGACCGGGGCGAAGCCCGGCTGCACAATCAGTTCTGGATCGTAAACTTGATCGGGTAGTTCATCCACACCGACACCGGCTTCTGGTTCTGAATCGCCGGCTTGAACACCCACTGCTTTACTGCCTCAATGGCCGATTCCTCAAAACCGACCTTGGTACCGGATTGACGCACCACGATGACGTCCTTCACGGATCCGTCCTTGTAGACGAGGATCCGGACCACCACCGTGGCTTCGAGACCCGTCTGCTGGGCCAGTTCCGGATACACCGGCGTTACCTTCTTGACGACGACCGGGTTCTGCTCCACGGCCACGAATTCGGTGGCCGAGGGCAGGAAATCTGCTTCGGGAATGTCGATGACCAGTGCGGCGCCCTCACCACCCGAACCGATAACGGACGCCGGGTTGACCAGCGTGGCCAACTGCTGGCGCGTAGCGATGGTAATTTCTTCGGTGACCATTTCATCCGGGACCGGCTTGGGGATACCGACCGACGGCGGTGCGATCTTGGGCGCCTCCACCTGCACCTGGGGCGGCCGTGATTGCACGGACGGCGGCGGTGCCAGCTCCTGGATCGAGCGGATCGTGATCACCGGAATATCTTCCAGATCGACCCGCGTAAGATACTGATACAGCCCCACTCCACCTATGAGCCCCAGGTGAATACCTGCCGCCAGCAGAATCCCCAGCGTGAAGTTGAGCTGATAGGACTTCTTGAGCTCCAGGGCTCCGTAATCGCTCACCAGGCCTGTTGCTTTGTGCATACGCTATACCTCGATTCGGGCGCCACCCGTCCCTCTCCGTATTATACGGCCCGGGAGCGGAAATGCGACCCGGATATCAGCCTTCGTCCCCCATCCGCTCGAGGGCCTTGTTGACCGCTCGATCGTCATCGCTTTCCCACGGCTTCATGGTGAACCGGTAAGACCAGTCCTCCTGGACCTCCTTGAACCGGCGTTCGACGATGTCGATCTCATCGAGAATGTCCACCAGCCAGTGGTACTTGCTGTCCGGGTGAATGGTCAAGATGGTGGCCAGTTTCGGCTCTTTCTGGTTCTCTTCTACCAGGATGGCCTCCAGTGTGTCGAGGTTGATCGGATCCGGAATCTTGCGGCCCATGTTCTTCCACAACTGGCTATCTTCGTCGACCCGCAGGATCAGCACCTGGGATTCCTTGGTCTCGATCTCCCTATCCAGCTCATCTTTGTCGGGCAGGTTCACTTCCATGGCCTGCGGCATGGCAAACACCGTCGTGACCATATAGAAGATGAGGAGCAGGAACACGATGTCGACCATGGGGGTCATGTCGATACGAATCCCCAACCGACGCTTGTATACGATTTTGCCGGTGGCGGTTTTGATCGCTTTTTTCTCTTCGCCACCGCCTCCAAGTCCACCCATGCCCTACCTCCTCAGACTTCCTGGTCGGTGATGATCTGAAACCGTTTGAGCCCGTTTTCGACCATGTTGTCCATGACGTTTTGGATGATACCATAACTGGCGTCGCGATCCGCGCGGATGACGATCAGCGCGCGCACCAGCGTCGTGCCCCGGCCGCCCAAACCGCGTCCGATCTGGCCCGCCCGGAATCGGTTGATGGTATTGCCCACCTCCGATTCGGACGTCGTTTCATAGATGCGTTCCTTGGCCTTCACCACGCTGCCGTCGGGCAGTTCCTTGTCGACTTCGATGACGGCGTCGACGAACACCGAATCCATGTCGGTGACCGTAATGTTGATGATGTCCTTGTCCGGCAGTTCGATCTGCGAGTGGGACATCGGCAGCGTCACCTCGCGCGTTTGCGGCGGCTTGAACTGCGTGGTGGCCATATAGAAAATCAAGAGCAGAATCGCGATGTCCACCATGGGTGTCATGTCGAGTATGATCCCGATCCGCCGTTTCTTCCTTTTCAGCGACATAGTCTATCCACCTCGCGGTTGTGCACAGGAGCCGTGTGCTACGCCGCGGCCTCTTTGGATTTGACGAGCTGGAGGACCTCGTAGGTGGCTTCATCGATGGTGTAGTTGAACCCGTCCACCTTGTTGACGAAGAAGTTGTACGCTATGATACCGACGATGGCGTTGAACAACCCACCGGCCGTGTTCACCAGCGCCTCCGAGATACCCTTGGCCAGCGCGGTGGCGTCGATCACGCCGCCCTGCGCGGAACCGGTAGCTGAGAAAGCGCGGATCATACCGATCGTCGTTCCGAGCAGGCCCACCATGGTGGCGATCGAAGCGATCGTCGACAGGGCAATCAGGTTGCGCTCCAGAAGCGGCACCTCGAGCGCGTTGGCTTCTTCGATGGCCCGCTGCGTTTCGGCCACGCGCTTTTCGCCGCTGATACTGGGGTCTGCGGACACCTGTTGGTACCGCTCCACGCCGGCGCGGAGGACGTTGGCCAGCGAACCGCGTTGCTTGTCGCAAGCGGCCAGGGCGCCTTCGAGATCATTGGCCTGGACGAGCTGGACCACCTTGCGGAAGAAGGACTGCACAGACGACGTACCCCGGGCCTTTTGCAGCGTGATGATGCGCTCGGTGATGTACGCCACCAGCATGATGGACAGTGCGATCAACACCGACACCAGCGGGCCGCCCTCACGCAAGAATTCCGGCAGGAAGAAGTACCAGATGATGTACCCCAACCCGAGCGAGACGATCAGGAGAATGGTTACAAATACACCCTGTTTCACAGTTTACCTCCAACTGTACGGCCGCACACCGGCGGCCCACGAAATACCCGCTGCCTGACCGACGCGGGCCTGTCTGTAATTATAGATCGTTTCCCTTGATGGCGTTCACCCACAACACGGCGAACGGTACCCACAGGCCGACGGTCGAACTGGTCGCCAGCGAAGCAATATTCAAGGTCGATTCCACCTGCCCGAGGCCCAGGCTCTGTGCGAACGGGATGACGGTGGGCGATGCGGCGACGCTGAAAAATGTCACCCAGCCCACGATGGGCAGATAATGCAGGTTGAGAATCCGGTGCACACGGCGCTGATACACTTCCGGGTCCGCGTCCCGCCCCGTGTAGAGGGCAAACAGGGTGGCCGCACCGAAGAGCGCCGAGAGCACCATCAGGGCCAGCAACAGCATATAGGCGGTGGTCAGCAGACCCGGTCCCAGCGAGAAGTACTCGAGTATGGCCCCCGCCTTGAACAGTAGCACATAGCCTGAATAGACTAACTTTTCGTCCCCGCGGGTAAACGAGAACCACGGCATCAACGGAGCCATCAAGAGCAGAATCGAACCGATGGTGAGGACGATCCGGTCGGACAAAGACAGCGGGTCGGACGCGACCATGCTGTTGCTGCGCGACAGCGGTACGAAGCGGCCGCCGGCCTCCCTGACGTGGGCCAGATGCGCCATGCGATCGGCGTCACTCTTCCAGAATTCCCGGATGCGCTTGGGAAACACTTCGAAACCAATGTACCGATACCGATCTTCGGCGATTTCGGGTTCGCTGGTCTGGGCCGGCGCCCCCCGGGACGGCGCTTGAGATGTCCGGTGTTGTTCTTGGTCTGCCATAATGATCTTTGGGACGCGATCGCATCAGGGCGTCGCGGCTAGTACTCCGATTCTGCCTGGGTCTTCAATTCCATCGCCGTGGCGTGACCCGGCTCGCAGGCCAGGACCTTGTCCGCCCAGCGCGCTACCTGATCGAGGTCACGCAGCCCCATGTATGCCTGGGCAACCAGAAGGGCGTTCTGCTTGAAGCTTTCGCCGCACCGTTTGTCGCCCCGCGACAGGCGGCACTCGTAGGCTTCCTTGAGGATGGGGATACACTTCTTGATCTGCGTGGTGTCGTTGGTGGCCAGGTAGCTGTACCCGATGGACATTTTGGCATCACAGTTGGTGGGCTCGCATGCGAGCTGGCGGTTGAACCACCGGCGGGCCACCGAGAAGCTCTTCATCTCGTAGAGTGCGACATAGCCGGCGATTTCGAACGCCTTGGCGTTGCACGAGTCGATGCCTATGAGCCGGTCCATGGCCCAGAGCACGCTGTCGTAGTCCTTCTTTTGCAGGTAGGCGTGACCGAGATTCTGCCAACTGTTGGGGGCATCGGGCTCCATCTCGATCTTGAGCTTGAAGACGCGGATGGCCTCCTCCGTATTCTCCATGGTGTAGTACGCGATGCCAAGATCGTCCATGATGTCGGCACGCGACGAATCCAGTTCGAGCGCACGCTCGTAGCTGGCGATACACTCGAGGAACAGCGTGTCCTTTTCCGGACCCGCGGCCGCGCTGTCGGCCATGATGCGCAGTACCAGTGCCTCGTTGGCAAAGAAGTCCGCATCCGGCTTGGCCCAGGGCTCGTTGACGATGTTCTCTTCGCGGTACACCCTGTACTTGCCGTACCAGTCCAGGGCCTCGCGGAACCGCGTCAGGTCGATGAGCACGTTGCCGAGCGCGAAGAGTAAATCGGGATCGCGCGAACCACACTCGATGGCGGCTTCAAAATCGACCACGGCCTCCGGGAGCCTGCCCATCAGCGCTTCGGCCTTGCCCACCTTTTCGAAGACACGGCAATCGTCTTTGGCCAGTGTTTTGGCGCTGGTATAGGCGGCGATGGCCGCATCATACGCTTCAAGCAGGCCGGTGGTATCGGTCTCCGGAAACGTGCGCGAATACAGAACCCAGGCATCACCCAACTCCGACCACACCCTGGCTTTGGGCGAAGCTTCGACCGACTGTCCGTACGCGCCGATCGCGTGCTTGAAATCGCGCTGGTACAGGTACGCCCGGGCGATCTTGTAGTGTACTACGCCGGCCATGTCCGGGCTGCACGCCAGCACCTCTTCGTAAGCCGAGATGGCCATGGAATAGCGTTTGCGTGCGATCTGGATCTCTGCGCGCGAAATGCGGAACTGACACGAGTCGGGTGCCTGTGCCCCGGCCACGTAGAAATCGGTTTCGGCAGAGTCGAGCAGGCCGGCATCGATATTGGTCGTATCCTGCATGCCCTGCGCAAGCTGCAGCAATCCCAGGTCGTGGTAAAACATCGCCTGAACCTGGTCTTCCTTCTTGGTGTCTTTGATCGCCTTGCGGACGAGCTTCTCGGCTTCTTCGAATCGATCCAGCTCGGTCAGCACACGCACGTAGCCGTGGACTCCGGGCCAGTACTTCTTCTTGAGCTTGACGGACTTTTCGTATGCTACCGCAGCGTCCTCGAAACGGTCCAGTTCGTAGTAGGCCCAACCGAGCGCAGTCCAGCCTTCGTAGTTCTTCTTGTCTTTCTCGAGAAACTCAGTCAGTGGGGCGACGACAGCGCTGTAGCTCTGCTGGGCGAGTAGATTCTGAACCTCATCCGGAATGTCTTTAGCCAGGCCGGTAGCGCTCGAAGCGAGCACCGCCACCCCCAGAGCCAGTACCCAACGGCTCATGCACACCTCCCGCCCGCGCCGTTTCGGCGGGGCTTGCTGCTGATTCTTGCGACCCAGATCATTACACACCGGAAAAAAGATTAAGTTTCGCAAGATAGATTGGACCCCGTATCAGTCAAGCTATTTCTACCTCAGGTCATTCGCGTGCCTGAAGGCCCGCCTCAAGCGCATAAGCCCATACAGCACAACGAGTCCGGCCAGTCCGTAACGGACCCACCACGGGTACGCTCCGAGCCCTCCAAAGCCCACAGCGAGCAACCCCGCCAACACCAGGAAAAGGGCTCCGGCCACGGCGGCCGTGACACGCTGGGACACGCGATCAGTTTCCATGGCAAACAGTCTGCGGCGCGGGTCTCGGGCGCAGGAGACCTTTCGGACGCACTGCGACCCGGGGACACACGTGAGTGAAAACAAAAGGCCTGCCGGATTTCTCAACTCGCTGCACAATTACACAATCCTCTGGAAGCCAGCAAGTTAACAAGTCCAGGAATCGCCACGACCCGGTGGATCGAACGGTTACCCGCAGCATCTGCGTCCCCTACCGGCGGTCGACGCAGTTGTTGCGCTACCAGGACTCACCGGAAACAAGGTTGGAGAAACCATTGCGGACCAGGTCAAGGCAGGCGGCAAAATCCCGCTGGAGGTTGCGGTCGGCGCGCATGGGTCGAACCCGTCCGCCAACCTGTTCCATGAGAGGCCTGAGCCTGCGGCCCGTGGACAGGGGCGCGTGATGCTCGATACCGAAACGGGCGGCCAGCAACTCGATGGCCACGATCTGCTCGGCTCGAGACAGGGCCTCGGCCGCTTTGTGCGCCGCACCCATGCCCATGCTGACGAAGTCCTCCTGGTTGGCGGACGTGGGCACCGTGTCGCTGGACGCCGGCATGGCGGCTGTCTTGTTTTCCGAGGCCAGGGCCGCCGCGGATACCTGCCACAGCATCAGCCCGGAGTCACGACCCGGGCGTGCGGCGAGAAATGCCGGCAGTTCCGATATGGCCGGATCCATGAGGGCGGCCGTTCGGCGCTCGGAAATGTTACCCAGGGTGACCAGGGCCAGTGTAACGTGATCGAGAACCATGGCCACGGGTTGCCCGTGGAAGTTGCCACCCGATAGTACCGCCGTGGAAGTGTCGTCCACCAGCGGATTGTCGGTGACGGCATTGATCTCGTGGAGAAGACAGCTCCGTGCGTAATCCAGAGCATCCTTCACGGCGCCCATGACCTGCGGCTGACAACGAAAGCTGTAGGGATCCTGCACGCGGTCACACTTGATGTGCGATTTCCGAATCTCCGATCCAGCGAAGTAGCCGCGCAGTCTCCGGGCCGCCGCCTCGTGGCCGGGATGCGTGCGAACCATCCCGAACCGCCTGTGAAACGGTGTGTCCGATCCCTTGATCGCCTCGGTGGAGAGGGCACCGACGGCCAGCGATACCTCCCACAAACGGCAGGCATCCCAGAGCGTGATGAGGCCGAGCGCCGTGAGCGCCTGTGTCCCGTTGATCGAGGCCAGGCCCTCCTTTTCGGTGAGCTTCAGCGGACGGATGCGCGCGCGGCGCAGCGCCGTCCGTGCAGCAACAGATCGGCCGCGGTGCAAAACCCGGCCTTCGCCCAGCAGGGCGAGGGTAATGTGCGCCAGCGGTGCCAGGTCGCCTGAGGCACCGACCGATCCTCGGCCAGGCACTCGGGGCACGATGTCCGCATTGAGGAGCGCCAGAAAACCTCTCGCCAGTTCGGGCCGAACACCGGAGTAGCCGTGCGCAAGCGAGGCGGCGCGCAGCAACAGCATGGCGCGCACGACCTCCCCGGGCAGTTCCGGTCCCGTGCCGGACGCGTGACTGCGCACGAGATTGAGCTGGAGATTGACGAGATCGTCGCCTTCGATGCGCGTGCGGGCCAGGCGCCCGAACCCGGTGTTGACGCCATAGAGTGCCTTGCCCCCTGACAGTGCACGTTCAAGCGTGCGGCGGCTCCTGGTCATCCGGCGCTGTGCCGACGGGGAAAGCAAGACCCTTCTGCCGTCGCGCGCGACCGCAATGACATCCTCGCCCCGAAGCGGGCGCGTGCCGAGAGCGAGCGAGGCGGCCACTGTGACTTAGCCCGCCAGATGGAGTTCGACCCGTTTGCGACGGGTCATACCGGCGATGAGATGCTGAATCTGCTCCCGGCCGTCCGAACCGGGGCGGGATGTCGACTGGCCGGACCGGGTGGTGTACACATCTACGCGCGAGACGTTGGGGACGCCGATCAGCTCCAGGGCACTCTGCACATCCGATGTAAAGATCGATACTTCCTCGATGTCAGGGAATCGGCTCAACTGACGTCCCGGCCGCTTGTCGTAGCTGTCCACGATCAGGAATGGCGCGTGGGGAGGCGGCGGTTCAACGGCCTCCAGGCCTGCCGGGGCGACGATCAAGGCCGGAGCGATCCAGCTTCCGCGGCGCTGACCGCCGCAGACGACGATGCCGCCCGACTGCACCATGGCCTGAAGCCACTCTTCGGCTCGACGAGCAAGAGACTCGGTGATCTGCCAGGGTACCTCGGCCGCAGGATCGTCAGCAGCCGCCGCCGTGAGTGATTGCACACCGGCGGTGAGTGCGTCGTTGAGCCGGCTGGTGAGACTCTCTGGCGCGAGCACGAAGTGTACAGGTACACGACCGATATGCGGCCGGCGAAAACGCATGGCCAAAAGACCGGTCACGACCTGCGTCACATCGGCGCTGCGATCCACCAGCGCACAACCGAATCCGGCACCCACGGATATCAGGGGGCGCTGCCCGCGCACCTTGCCGAATGCTCCAGCGTCGCGTGTCGATCCGGCGAGCACCACGAGCGTGACGCGGGAATCCTTTGCCAGCTTCTGACCGAGATCCCGATTGCTGCCGAATATCAGGTTGAGGCTGCCCGGCGGCCACGGCTGCCTGGAGCCGAGTTGCATCAGTTCCATGACGGCCAGAGGAACCAGGGGAGGACAGAGCAGGACCACGGGACAGCCGGTGATCATCGACGCACCGGCAAGCTGCGCCGCATAGAATAACGGATGCCGATCCGGCAGGATCGCGCCCACGATACCCACGGGATGGCGCATGGTCAGGTCCGCAGGGAGCACTGCCTCCGCGGATTTCATCAGGGCAGGTACCGACTCCGGAACGGCGTGCTCGGATTCGGACGCTGCCCGGCGCAGGGCCTCGGCCGCTTTCTCGACCTCAATGTCGGCCCATACCAACGGAATGGCCGACTCGCGATGCAACATCCTGGCAAGCGCCGCACGGCGGCCGTCCACCTGCTCGGCCCAGCCGTTCAACAGAGACGTTCGGTCACCCGTCGACATCGTGCTGAGGGCCGGGACCGCATCGCACGCCGCCAGAACGGCCATCTCGCACATTTCGTCCTCACAGACAGGGACGGATGCCATGACTCCGCCTGCAAGTTTGTCCTGGACCTCGTACCACTCCTGACCCTGCAGCCAGTGACCACCAATGAGCTGCTTGTGTTCGGGGGCCGTTGATCCGACGGGAATGTCTTTATCCACGGGGTTCAAAATATGTCAGCACCCGCCTGGCGGGGCAAAGGGCAATCGCCCGGGCTGCGTCGAATCGGCCGGGCGTAGCGGGCAGGCTACCCGTGTCCTGACTCAGGACGCTACAGGATGTAGCGGCTGAGGTCCTGATCTTCGATGAGGTCTGCGAGCTTGTCGCGCACCATGTCGCGGGTGATCACCACGGTGCCGCCTTCGGGCAGCTCGTCCGGAACGTCGAACATGATTCCCTCGAGCAGCGTACTCATGACCGTGTGCAGCCGGCGGGCCCCGATGTTCTCGGTGCGCTCGTTGGCCATCTCGGCCAGATTGGCCAGCTCCTCGAGGGCGTCGTCCTCGAAGGACACATCGAGCCCTTCGGTGGCGAGGCGGGCGCGGTACTGTTTGACCAGGGCGTTTTTGGGCTCGGTGAGAATGCGGGCGAACTCTTCGGCCCCCAGGGCATCGAGCTCCACACGGATGGGAAACCGGCCCTGCAGCTCCGGGATCAGGTCGCAGGGCTTGGAAGTGCGAAAGGCGCCGGCGCCCACGAACAGGACGCGACCGGTCCTGACGATGCCGTACTCTGTGGAGACGGCGGTGCCCTCCACGATCGGGAGGATGT
>JAUVRN010000443.1 GCA_030597645.1 Candidatus Zixiibacteriota bacterium | reverse complement strand
GTGCACGTATCGCAATCATCACCGATGCCGTCGCCATCGAAGTCGTCCTGATCGGGATTGGCCACGTCCGGACAATTGTCGCACGCATCACCCAGACCGTCCAGATCCGTGTCTGCCTGATTGGTGTTGGGCGTCGTCGGGCAGTTGTCACAGCCTCCATGCACGCCGTCCCCGTCCCCGTCATTGCCGATGCAGATCGCTCCCGCCGAGAATTGCGGGACATACTCATCCGCACCGGTGGTAGCGAACGACAGAAAATTCGCCGGCGGCAGCAGGAGCGTGTCTATCGGTCCTCCACCGGGCTGGTTGGTGGCCGGCAGATGAAAGTGAAGGTCGCACAGCGGGCCCTGCGTCGGAGCCAGACCCGTGCTGAACGAAATGAATCCGACGAGAATCGTCTTGTTGACGTTGTCGATGTGGACTGTTCGCTGCACCCAGATCGGATCGTCACCCAGGGGCGAATGATAGCTGATGCCCTTATTGCCCGTGGCGGCCTCGATGACCGTGGTATCGATGATCAGATCGGGATGCCCCGCAAAACTGAGCGGGATCACGAACGACGCGATGTCCGGAGTTCTTGTATCGATACTGATCGTGACCGTGAAATCCACTCCGGATGTGGGCAGCGGTATGATCCGACTGGTGACGCTGACCAGATCGCTGTCTGAGACACTAGGCTGTGCCTCCACCTCGGCGACGTTGAATAGGAAGAAAATCAGCAGCAGCAGGGCAAACGCTGGCTTGAGATTGGACCGTGCGGACACAGCAAGCCGTGCCGCGATTGCGCATGCAGCATTCATGTCGCAAACCTCCGAGCAGTGAGGACACTGAGAGCGCGCAATTGGGACTGATTCGACAGGATGCTGGATCAGGCGGGTCGGTCGCGGGCCCGCGCAGTAGATGCCCCTACGTATTAGAAATATAGACGGGCCTGGAATCTCCGTCCAGGAGTGAGTGACCGGCAGCCCCAGGACATGGACTCTCTTGACCGGCGTCTTAGACGTTTGCAGGTAAGGACTTCAGCGGGCCGCCCCGGCTCCGGGCCACCGTTCTGTGCCCCGTCGCTGCCCTGGAAGGAGCTGACTGCAAACTTTCTCAGCGAAAAAGCCGGGGACTAGTAGCAGATCAGGACTCTCCGGCCAACTTAGTCAGCGCCGCGAGAATGCGCTTCTGATCCTTGATATCGCGGGCGGGTGATCCCATCACCGTGGCGCCGTCCGGCACACTCTTGGTCACCACAGCCGCCAGTCCCACGGTGGCTTTTTCACCGATGACGATGCGGTCGCGCAGGCAGGCCGACGGGGCGACCCAGGCATAGTCGCCGATTCGGGTGCTGCCCCCGATCATCGCGTCCGCAATCACGGCGGCGTGGCGGCCAATCACGGTGTTGTGCGCCACGTGGACGAGGTTGTCGATGCGCGCACCCTCGCACACACGCGTGTCGCCCAGGGTCCCGCGATCGATACACGTGTTGGCGCCGATCTCCACGTCATCTTCGATCACGACCCCTCCCACGTGCGGGAACTTCTCCAGCTCCCCGTCGGGGTTGCGTTCGTAGCCGAAGCCGTCGGCACCGATCACGCAGCCCGCGCTTATCGTCACGTTCTTGCCGATGCGAACGCGATCGTAGATCTGCACACCGGAGTGGATCACGGTCGCCGCGCCCACGTCCACGTCGTCACCGATGGTGCACAGCGGACCGACGTAGGCGTCGTCCGCAATGCGTGCCGACTCCGAGATAACGGCGGAGGGCGCGATCCCCCGTGGTCTCGGGTATGCAAAGAACCGGCGAACCACGTGCCTAAAATCGAGTCGCGCATTCTCGCTCTGAATCACCGCCGCGACTCCGGCACTCGCCAGGCCCTCTGTATCGATGGCGAGCGCCTGATCCACGATCAGCAGGCTGGCACGGGTCGAGCCCAGCAACACCTCGGGGTTCTTGGCGGTAGCACCGCAAAAGCTCACGTACCCGGGTCCTGCCTCCGTGATCGGTGCCGGCCGTCGGATGGCTTGATCCCGCGCACCCTCAGCGAGTGTCACCAGCGGACACGACTCCAGAAACTGAGCAATGGCATCGATTGTGATCATGCGAACTCCTTGATATCTGAGAGCTCAACCGTCTCCAGGTAGCCCTCGCCGGCGAGCTTGCGGATCAGGTCGTGGTGAAAGCGATGCCCGGTACGAAACGCGGCGAATCGTCCCCACAGCGGCTTACCAAGCAGGCGCAGGTCTCCCCACAGGTCCATCAACTTGTGCCGTGCAACCTCGTCGACATCCTCCTGCGGACTCCCGGAATGGAGTACGATGAAGTCTTCCCGCGCCGAGGATAGCAGTCCGGACACGTTGGCGGTCTCGACCTCCAGGTAGTATGTGCGCGCACGACCGATCCCGCTTTCACAGTGGTCACGGTCCTGTTGGAATTCGGCCAGCCCGATGCGCATGCCGGCCACGGTCGGCACATGAAAGATGTGGCTGGCCGCAAAGCAGCCCGCCGGGACGCCCTGAATGTACCTCCGTGCTGCTTTGGCCGGTGCGGCGGCCCCGGTCGGGATATCGAGCGCAGCCTCAAAGTGAATGGGCCGCTTGAGGCGAAACACGGTCCGCGGCGCATCCAGCTTCGTGGTGCCCGCCGCCGTCAGAGCCTCTGCAAAACCAAGGCTGCTGCCGCCCGTAACCACCGGTACG
>JAUVRN010000300.1 GCA_030597645.1 Candidatus Zixiibacteriota bacterium | reverse complement strand
TCAGATTGCCATCCTCTTCCACTTCCCCGCCCTGAACCGCATCGTCAGCACACACGCGATGATCGTGAAGTGCACCACGCCGCCCAGCCAGCCGCCCACCACGCCCATTTCCAATCGATAGGCGAACAGCAGCGCCAGGGGCACGAAAACGAGCCATGAACTGAGCGCGAAGGCGATCATCGGAAAGCGCGTGTCGCCGGCGCCGTGAAGCGCATTGGTGTAGGTCATCTGAATGGCGTCGCCGATCTGGAATATGGCGAGCAGTGGCACGATGCTCAGGCCGGCGGCGACGACGGCGGGATCATCGTTGAAGAGCGTGAAGAGATGCGCGCGGGCCAGCATGAAGACCGTCGCGATGAACAGGGAGTAGGCCAGGTTCATCCGCAGGGCCACCCAGGTGCACTTCTCGGCCAGGGCGGCACGCCCCGCACCGACGTACTGGCCGACCATGGTCGTGGCTGCCTTGGCGATGCCGTTGGCCGGCATGAAGGAAAAGCTGAGCAGCTGGATGCCGATCTGGCTGGCCGCCAGCTGGTCCGTGCCCAGCCGTCCCATGATGCCCATGAAGACCGAGAAGCTGCCCATGTCCAGGAAGAACTGCCCGCCAATGGGCGCACCCACCTTGATCAATCTCCGGAGTTCCTTCAGAAGCAGAGGATACTCGCTGCGCGTGCCGTATTTGCGGTGCATCTTCGGACGGATGAAGAGGAAGAAACCGAGCGTGGCGGCCGAGACGTCGGCCAGGGCCGTGGCCAGGCCGGCGCCGAGGGTGGTCAGCTCGGGGAAGGGCCCCAGGCCGAAGATGAGCAGCGTGTCGAAGAGCACGTTGACGAGATTCGAGATGATGGCGATCATCATCGGCGTCTTCATGTCCCCAATGCCGCGGAAGAAGGCGTGGAAACTGAAGGTGGCCAGCAGGAAAAAGGAACCCATCATCCTCGCGCGCGTGTAGCGCAGGGCTTCGTGAATCACGTCCGGCTCGGGGCGGGCCAGGGCCAGGATCCAGTCCATCTTCCAGAGAAAGAGCGAGAGCACGAGCGCACCGGCCAGCGAGAGATAGACGCCCTGCCAGGCAAAAACCGAGCACTCGCGGAGCCTCCCGCCGCCCTTAGCCTGGGAGACGAAGGTGCTCACGGCCTGGACAATACCCACGAAGAAGGTGTAGAGGGTCCAGACCAGCACGCCTCCGAAGCCGGCCGCGGCCAGTTCGACCTTGCCCACGCGCCCGAGCATCATCGTGTCGACGGTCCACATCAGCGTGGCTGAGAGCATGCCGATCACCGTCGGGTAAGCCAGCTTCCAGGCCTCCTTCACGGATCCGGCGCGCGCTCCGGGAACGATGATGCTTTCGGTAGTCTCAGACACGGTGCTCCCTCGTGAGACAGGTGCCCCAAGCTAGCGGCATGGAGAGCATGAGCCTGCCCTCCACTACCCGAAGGGCAGCCGCGGCGGCACCAAGATAGGCGATTGGACCATGAAGGACGGCATGGTCATGGAGCTTTGCGCCAGCGAGAAAAAGAGCGTCCGCGAGGTGCAGGACGCCTTCGCCGAGGAGATCGTGCCCGTGGAGATCCCCCAGCGCAAGGGCGATCCCGTCGTTGCCGACACCGAGAGGCTCTTGGAGGGTGTAGTTCAGCCACAACCCCGATGAGAGAATTCGGCGAGGTCGGATAGCAGGGGCGCAATTGCCAGTCTTGCGCAATCTGTCCGCTGATGCCCTTACCGCAAGAGGATCATCCGGCGGCACTCATCCGTCTGCTGCCCGCGCAACCGCAGGAAATAGACCCCGCCCGGAACCGGACGCCCGTCGTCGCCCCGGCAATCCCACGTCAGCGCGTGCCGGCCGGACTCGTGACGGCCGCGGGCCAGGGTGCGCACCAGGCGACCCATCGGGTCGAAGATCACGATCCGCACCTCACTGGGCTGTGATACGTCGAAGCGGACCACCGTCTCCCCAGTGAATGGATTCGGAGCATTCGCCCGCAGACAGGTGATCCGGATCGGTTCGCCGGCCTGTTCCTCGGGCACATCGGTGAAACCATTCGTATAGATCAGCTGCGCGACGGGCGCATGAAGCTGCAACTCAGCAAAATCCCTCCCGCCCACGATCGCGAAGGCGATCAGGCGCTCCTCATCCGGCATCCGCGTCAGCGGTCCGGCCGAGACCAGCGCGCTGTAGTCGGAGAGTGAGTCGACATTCGTTACCACGTAGCCCGGGCCGGCGGTCAGGAACCCATACTTGTCGGCATCGAGAACATACCGATTCGGCCAGACATAGTCGACGTTGGGAATCAGGGTCACATTGGCCACCGGCGGATCGCCGGGAGCCTGAAGAACGCGCACCCCCACATGCACGTTCGAGGAATCCGTCATGTAGGCCAAATCTCGATCAGCGTCCACCCCACCCCAGTCGAATGTGTAGGGCGTGCTCAGATCGAAGTCCATGAAGCAGCCGGCGTAAAGATCGTTGAGCGTGCTGGCCCCATCGTTGCGAAGGGTGTAGCGGACGATCACGAAGTCGCGCGCCACCGAGTTGAGGGCATAGGCCCAGGATTCCTGATCCACGAACAGGTCACGCGGAGTCACCGCGCCGGCGTCCGTGTAACAGGAATGGATGTCCTGGTGGGAAGTGCCGTTCTCATCGATCCAGACATGGCCATCCGGATCGGTGGAGATCGTCCATTCGCGCGCCGGGTCCGCATCGTAGTCGCGGTTGGCGACATACGTCTCACTTTCGCCCACCCAGAGACTACCAACCCACAGGAGGTTGATGCCGCCCTGCGGGTAGATGAAGCCCGAACCCACGGTCTGATTGCCATCCATGAATCCGATGATGCCCTGATCAGTCATCGTCAGGATACACTCGCCGACATCGTGATCGGCCCAGTCGATCGGCGCGAGACATGGATTGGGAGCACAGACATCCCACGCCGGATACCAGATCCCGTCGAGGTCGGCACAGCCGACTTGCGTGGTCAGCACGCAGGCTTCCTCGATGCAGCAGACGGCCGGGCAGGGATTCGGATCGCAGTCCGACCAGTCGCTGTACCAGTCGCCGCCGAGGGCATCGCAGTCGCTGGCCGTGACGAGCATACAGACCCCGTCGATGCAGCAGACTGCGGGACACGGGTTCGGATCGCAGGAGTCCCAATCGCCGTGCCAGACACCGGTCAGATCCCCGCATTCGTCGGTCGTCGTGAGTGAGCAAGCTCCGGCAACGCAGCAGACGCCCGGACAGGGATTGGGATCGCAAGAAAGCCACTGCGGATACCAGGTGCCGCCGAGGGCGTCGCACGCCTCGATTGTGGTGACCGAGCAGGCACCATCGACGCAGCAGGCGGCGTACTCGGGTGGCTGAGGGCAGCAGTAGATCCCATCACGCAGCAGCCCCATGGCGCCGAGACATTCGGCGGCGCCGATCTGCGCCGGATAGGTGCAGCCCTGAGTCCCCGCGAACCCGGTTAGCGGGTGGATGTCGAGCGGCACGAGCTCCTCGCCGTAAACGTAGCCGGCGAACCAGTAGACGGGGAGGTAGTTGCCACTCCACCAGGTATCCAGGATATTCAGCGTCACCCCCTCGTTCGGCCCCGGCCAGCCAGCGGTCGGCGTCTCGATGCCGTTCCCCGGGAAGCAGGGACCATACTCGCTGATGTAGTAGTTCTGACTGTCGAACTCTCCGAGACCGAACTCCGTTTCACACCACTCCTTCGATTCGTGCCACGCCGCTAGCACGTACCATACCGAGACCGTATCCCCGGCCGCG
>JAUVRN010000072.1 GCA_030597645.1 Candidatus Zixiibacteriota bacterium | reverse complement strand
CTCGCCGATCAGAATGTTCTTGCCCTCCAGGCGCCTCGCCTCCGCATCGGGCTTGCGCACGCCGCGTTCCAGGATACGGTCGCTGTAGAAGAGGCCCTAGTTGCTGGCGTCGAAGTAGCCGGTGCCCAGCGTCCACGAATCGCCCGTGACGGAGAAGACGGCGGCGATGCCCATCAGGGTCTCGGCTTCCATCAGGTAATCGCTGACGGCCGGGAAGAATACCCAGTCGCAACCCAATTGATCGCGGGGGAAGGTGATGTCTACGCCCTTTTCCTCTTTCATGTCCTCTTCGAGGAATTCCAGCGTATCGACCAGTGCCGGTACGGGGATGGCGGATGTATTGCCCGTGGATCCTTCGAGCTGTTCGCGGGTGCTGATGACCAGAGCACGCGGGGCGATGCCGATTTCGCTGAGGATGTAGCGGCCCAGGTGGGTGATCAGCGCGTGATCGATGCCCGCCGGGCACTCCAGCGTGCAACGTTTGCAGGCTGTGCAGTTCCAGAAGGAGTCGGCCATCCTCTCGACATCTTCATCCGTGAGGTGGCCCGTACCCAGCAGCCGCCCGCGTACCGATCCGCCCATGGTGAAATGACGGCGATACACCTTGAGGAGCAGCTCGGAGCGGTGGCACGGAATGTCGTCCGGATCACCTGTCGCCATGTAGATCTGGCAGCTGGTTGCGCAGCGGGAGCATTTGGCGCTCATGCGGATGAAGTGGTCGAGGGCGAAGCGGTAGTTGGAATGCCTGAGGATCGCGGCAAAGGCCTCGAGGAAGCGCCGGGGGCGATCTCCGACATCCATGTTCTCGACGTGATACCGTACATGGAGTTGCTGCTTTTCGGCCACGTCGGCTTTCTTGGTGGGCGCATACGCCTTGCTGCGTTCCTCTTCGGTCACCCGAACGGCGCGCATGCCGTTTCCATTTAGTGCTCTAAGGGGATTCATATCAGTGGATCATCTTTCCGGAGCCCGGGCAAAGGCCCTCTCGTGCCCGGGGATTGCGTTCTGCAGAATGGGGAGCCGGTGCGATCCCGGCCGTTCGCAGGCAGTGAATCGCCGGTTGGGGTCGAGCAGTTCGATGTCGTAGTCCAGACAACAGCGCTGCGCCTGTGCTGTGGTTGGATGAACATATACGCGCGCATGAAAGTCCGGACCGGCCACCTGATGCAGTTGCTGGATCTCCTGGTCGCATCTGTACGCGTGGGCGCCACAGCAGATGGCGATACGGAGCGGCTTGTTGCAGACGGGGCACTTGATCTCAGCCACCAGGTCCACCGGAAAGAGGGCCCGGTCGGCGGCGTCGTGGACCGCGTAGCCGTGTTCGGTGAAGAGCTCTTTGGTCCAGCAGATGAGATCTTCCAGCGGAATGCGCGGCCCTTGATCCAGGCAGGACACGGATTCCTCTTCCTTCTGGAGATCATTGCGCAGGTACGCATCGAGGGCCGTATCGACTGTGCCCACGGCATGGTCAATGACATCTATCCCGCGCGAACTCAGAAGGTCGCGATATACTCTCCTGATCCCGCCGCAGATGAGTGCATCGACGCGCTGGTCGATGAGCAGCTGAACGCGGCCGAGTCCGACGCAGCCGGAGCACTGAACCGTTTCACGCTCGATCTTACCGGCTGCGTCTATGCGCGCGATGACGAAGTAGCGAGCCACTTCGAAGCGCGGTGCCACCAGGTCGTTGAAGCGCGGGATTGCAACAGTCATGGCCATACCCACGACTGAAGGTTGCAAAGGCGGTGCCGGTCTGGATGTGAGTTCTAACCCACACTCCGACAACCAGTTGTGGACTGAGACCAGGCATGGTGTTGCGCCAATTGCAACGGAAGCGTTGCAGTTCAACAGTCAGGCGTGTTGCGCTGCGGCGGTAGCAATACCCGGCATGAGACCCCGGTCAGGACTGACCGATACCGTAGCGCTTGAGCCTGCGCCAGAGGGTGGTTCGATCGATGCCCAGCGCCCGGGCGGCCCGAGTTTTGTTACCCTGGTGTTCCTTCAGCGCCACCTCGATACGGCTGCGCTCATCGATGGCCGCAGACAGCGGGTCGATTCGCCGTTCGGTCGAATCGTCGGACGGCAAGGCCGTTTCTTGTATCTCGGCCGGGAGGTGCTCGCGCCCGATCACGTTGCCGTGGCACACCACGAAGCAGTACTCGATGATGTTCTCGAGCTCGCGGACATTGCCGGCGAACTCGTGGCGCATGAGGATGTCCATGACCTCGGGGCTGACACTCACGATGTTCTTGGCGCGGCGAGCGTTGTTCAGCTTGATAAAATGGTCTACGAGATAGGGGACGTCCTCGCGGCGCTCCTTGAGCGCCGGCAGGTCAAAGCGAACCACGTCGATACGGAAGTAGAGATCGTCGCGGAACTTCCCGGCCGCCACCAGATCCTTGAGGTTGCGGTTGGTGGCGACGACCACGCGGATGTCTACCGATACGGGCGACGTGGAGCCCAGCGGTTCGTATTCGCGCTGCTGCAGCAGTCGCAGCAGCTTCACTTGCGTGGACAGTGGCAGCTCGCCGATCTCGTCACAGAATACGGTGCCACCGTCGGCCCGCGCAATCTTGCCCGATTTGTCCTTCTTCGCGTCGGTGAATGCGCCCGCCTTGTAGCCGAACAGCTCCGACTCGAACAGTTGCACCGGCAGCGTACCGCAGTTGATGACCACGTAGTTATTTGTTCGGCGTGAGCTCAGGTTGTGGATGGCGCGGGCGAACAGCTCTTTGCCCGACCCGGACGGTCCCTGGATGAGCACCGTGCTGTCGCTGGCGGCGCCGTCCGGAAGAATCGCGAACAGTTTGTGGATGCGGGGACTCTTGGAAATAATGTCCTCGAACGAATAGTTCTTGAACAGCTCTTTGCGGAGTTGTTCGATGGTCGACAGGTCGCGAAACGTCTCGACGGCACCCAGGACCTGCCCATCCGCATCCCTCAATACGGAGGTAGAGATGCTGATGGGTATCGATTCACCCTCCGAGTTGACGATGCTCACCGGCTGATCGATCGACTCCTTGCCGGTCTGCAGGGTTTTCTCCAGGAGACAGCCCTGCTCGCAGATGTCCGCGTGGAAGACCTCGTAGCAACGTTTGCCGATGGCCTGTGAGGCCGGAATGCCGGTGATCTTCTCCGCGGCCGAGTTGAAACTGGTGATGATCCGCTGTGAATCTACGGTGAATACGCCGTCGGCGATCGAACTGAGGATAACCTTGAAGAACCGGTCGTCGTCGAGCGAGTTACCCATACCAGACCCCCATCTGCCGCCACGCCATGGCAGCCGTCGTCACACAGCGACCAATATACACACGGCCAACCGGCTATTCAAGCGCGTCCGCGTGCTTTAACACGTGAAGGCAGTGACCATCGCCTCCCGGGATCGATGCCTCGATGCTGTACTCCAGGCTCGGATTGAGTCCCTGGACGAGCGCGCGCTCCATGGCCGTGTGCGCCGCGCAGATTCGAGGATCTTCGAATGGGTAAGGACATTGTGGCACCATGATCGCCACGCGTTCCTCGGTGAACTCGGTTACCTCACCCTCTGACCGCATGTTGTTGAAGACCTTGACGAGGAAGATCCCCACGGTCTGAATGTCCCAGTGGGGTCCGCCGCGTAGCGCCCGCTGCGCGATGTCCTGACCGTATCGTGTGCTGACGTCCCGAATCAGATCGAGGCCTTCTTCACCGAACCGCTCGTAGATCGCGTCGTACAGCGTCTTGATGCGTGTCAGCAGTCCCCGGAGTACACGGCGATACCGCACATCCAGCGGTACCTCCTCAATCTGCACGTGGGGTGGCACCTTGATCATACCCTGCTCCCGTTGAACTCGTGTTGTGGCTGTCGGGTATCGGCCGGGCCACAAACGTGGCCCGACCGGTGGCCCGCACCGTGTCATCCTGTACCAGCTCGGCGTGCAAGCGGTACAGGTTGTGTGCGTGGTGCACGATCCGGGCCCGTATGACCGCGGTACTCTCGATGGTGACGGGCCGCTGGTAGCGAACCGTCAATTCGGCCGTGTACCCGGAACCCTGATTCGCGAAGAGACAATGCGTCATGGCGCTGTCCAGAAGCAGCGCCACGACACCTCCATGCAATAGTCCCGAGTACCCCGCGTAGCAGGGCTTGCAGTCGAAGCGCGCTTCTACACTGCCGTCGTCGCAGCGGGTATAGCTGAGATGAAGGCCTATCGCGTTTGTGGGACTGCAGGCTATGCAATCGGGATGCTCATGGGCGCTCAGGTCACGGTAGATCCTGCCGGGCGAATGTGCATCCGAGCGGTCACCGGTTGGCGTGCCCATGACCGTGGTGGCAACCCCGCTCCGGATAGTTGGGAAGCGAGCCCTCCACGAACCTCGAGAGAGCCTGCTCAACCCCGGTCTCATCGGTGATGTAGGCTTGCTTGCCGGAGTGTTGCAGGTCCTCATACATACGCCGTCCCATGCCACAGGAAATCACCACCTCACAGTCGGCCAGAGCCGAGAGTATGGGGCCGTGCGAGTGTTGGCCGTGTCCCTGAGGCCCATGCCCCTGAGGCCCATGCCCCGGAGGCCCGTGTCCCTGAGGCCCACGCTGGGCGCCGCCCAGGCCACGCGCATGTCCGCTGAATGTGTTGGGCCGGAACTCAACGTGTACAGGCTTGCCGTCGACGATGTCGTAGATGGCAAACCCCCGTGTCATTCCAAAGTGGGACGCAATCCGGGTCCCTTCATCTGACGCTACAGCGATTCTCATGGTACAACCCCCTTGTCTTGTTCGTCGTTCATCGTTGGCGTGTGCCAGTGTACGTCGCGAGAACTACAGGCCGGGCACTGAGCGGGATGCGACACACCGTGACGGATTCGCCACGAGTGACGACAACCCGAACACGCGAAGCTGCGTTCCGCGCTCATGTCCACCCTGCCTCCCTCAATGCGGAGTGCTTTCCCGTTCACCAGGGCATCGGCGACCTTGCTGTGGGCAGAGTCGACAATGCGCCCAAATGTCGGCCTTGAAACGTGCAGCCGTTTCGCCGCTTCCTGCTGGTAGAGTCCGTCGAGATCGGTCAGGCGCAGCGCTTCCAGTTCATCGAGTGTCATCACGACCTCTTCCAGCCGGGTTACGGGGATGCCTCTCGGCTTGAAATACCCCGACCCGGGTGAGCGACTTATCCAGCGAAGGCACTTCGGTCTCGACATAATCAACTAGCTCAGTGTCACAGCAATATGAGCATATGCTCATTATCGGTCAAGATGATATTACTCTTCGAGATTCACTGACATCGACAGAATGGGTATAACCTTGGAACAGAGACTCTGCACTTGTCCGTAGGAGCGTAAATATTCTAAACAGCGTAACTCGCTAGTGTGTAGATAATTGTGACGCCACAACCGGCACCGCTCAAGTGATTGGATGGATTCCCTGGCTCGGAATTTTGTGAATTAGATCACTTGACAAGTTAATCATCTATTGATAGTTTCCGATAAATCTCAGAAAAGTCAGAATACTCGGACTCCTCGCCAAGACTGAGACCATGAATCATGCCCAAGGACTACTACACGACCACGGAAGCTGCGCGTCGGCTGGACGTGTCGCCCGACACCGTGCTGAAGTGGGCGAGAGCGGGGAAAATCGAGTGCTACCGAACACCCGGCGGTCACGCACGCATTTCCAAGCGTGCCATCGCATCGATGATGCCCGGACGGGCGGGCGAAGCGAGCACGCCGGCAGCAGGCACGCACGACCCGACGTATCAGTATTGCTGGCAGTTTTACGCCGAAGGTAACGAGGCCAAGCCGGAGTGCCTTGACTGCGTTGCCTATCGCAGCCGTGCGGCGCGTTGTTATGAAATGCGCGAGATCCCCGAGCAGTTCGGGAACCTCAAGCTGCACTGCCAGGATTCGTGCGAGGCCTGCGACTACTACCAGCTCATGCAGGGCAGGGGCACGATGGCGCTTATCCTCACACGCAATCGCAGCCTGAAGAGCGCCCTGCGCGATGAAGCAGAGGATACCGACCTGCTTCTGCGGTTCGCATCCAGTGAGTATGAGTGTGCGTCCATCATCGACAACTTTCGACCCGATTTCATCGTGATTGACTGCTCGCTGGGTCGATCGCGCACGCGCGAGCTCTGTCGCAACCTGGGCAGAGACGAGCGCATCCCGTTCACCCGGATTTTCCTGGCGGCGCAGGCGCCCAATGTGAAGGACTGCGCCGAGGGTGAGATCTTCGGCTGGATCAGGAAACCTTTCACATATGAGCAACTGAAGGACTGTCTTAGCCGCCCGCGGCTTCTGGCAGCCCGAACGGAAACAGGACATTGAAGCCAACACATGCACGGCAAGGAACACGTGAAATGATCATTCAAATCGGGGGCCGAACGCTGAAGCTCGTCAAGGGGGATCTGACCGCCCTGGATGTCGAGGCGTTCGTCTTTTACGCTACGTCTGACCTCCAACTGGGATCCGGTTTCGGCACGGCTGTGACGGTGCGAGGTGGTCCCAGGATCCAGGAGGAACTGGGCAAGATGGGACCCGTACAGGTCACCGAGGCGGTCGTCAGCGGGGCCGGTGAGCTCAAAGCACAGCACATCGTTCATGCTGTGGGACCGAGGTTCCAGGAGGAGGACTCCGATAACAAGCTACGGGCCACCATACAGAACAGCCTGCGTGCTGCGGACACCAAAGGCATCAAGGTGCTGGCGTTTCCCCCCATGGGTGCTGGGTTCTACGGCATTCCACTGCCCGTCTGCGCCGACGTGATGGTGAGCACCACCATCGATTACTTGAACGGCGAGACCGGCATCCAGGAGGTTATCATCTGTGCCCTGGACAGCCGTGAGTACAAGCCTTTCGAAGAGCGCATGGCCGTGCAATCATCGACCATACAGGAGGCCGTATGAGCGAACTCCTTCACTTTAGTGAGACCACTCTGCAGGAAGCGGCTCTGGTGTTCATGGCGCTTGTCTATACCACGCGCGTGATCTGGTTCTTGCGGTTTCCCGCCGGCAAGGAGCGGCAGGCCGCTACGGGCTCCGGAAGTACGACATCAAAGAAGGGATTCATCTATTCCTGGGCCAACGTAGCCATGCCGTGGGCGATGGAGAGCTTCCGGTCGAAGATCTTCCTCTACATTCAATTCGTGTTTTTCCACCTGGGTGTCACCGCGGCGATCGGATTGTCGTTCGTCATTCCGTACATGCCGAATCTGCTGAACTCGAAGCCCCTGGTGCTGATCTTGCAGGTCATCATCGGCGCGGCGTGCCTGGTGGGTATCCTCCGAATCATTCGTCGGGTGAGCAACCCGTACATGCGGGCGCTCAGTTCTCCGGATGATTACTTCTCGCTGGTTCTCCTGACGGCGTGGTTCTTCTTCGCCTTTCTGTCGGTGCCCAACAGCACGGCCGGCGGCGAGGGGACGCTGCTGGCGTATTTCATCCTGACGGCCTTTTTCCTGATCTACGTGCCGTTTTCCAAAATCTCTCACTATCTCTACTATCCGTTCACTCGCTATTACCTCGGCAAGACGCTGGGCCGGCGCGGGGTGTACCCCCTTCATCGCGCCGGGGCGGAACGGTAATGGGAACGGGCGAACAAGAACACGTAGGGAGTCTACGATGAAGACGAAGGAAAGATCACATAAAGCGCAAAAGGTCATCGAGCGGATGGGCCAGAAGCTCAACCGCCAGGTGGTCGGATCCCTGGTCGCCTGTGTACACTGCGGCATGTGCACTGACTCATGTCACTACGTACTGGCCAATCCAGGTGATCCGACGTATGCCCCGGCATACAAGGCCGACCAGATCCGCAAGTTCTTCAAGCGGCACTACGACTGGACCGGCCGCGTCTTCCCGTGGTGGGTCAAGGCCAAGAGCCTGTATACGGACGAAGAGCTCGAAGACCTCAAAGACATCGTCTTCGGCAAGTGCACCAATTGCCGGCGGTGTACCCTGAACTGTCCCATGGGTGT
>JAUVRN010000160.1 GCA_030597645.1 Candidatus Zixiibacteriota bacterium | reverse complement strand
GTCATCTCGCCGTGCGTCAGCGTAGGCCCGTCCTCGATCACGAGAACGCGCTTGCCGGCGATCACCTTGGGATCCTCCACCGAGATGGGCGACGCCGCATCCACGACCACGGCATCGGGACGGATGTGTCGAATGTTCGATCGCACTTCCTGCACGTCGTCGGCGTCGGCGGTATCGATCTTGTTGATCACCAGCACGTCAGCCATTCGGAAGTTGGCTTCACCCGGATAGTACTCCAGCTCGTGGTTGGCCCGGTGCGGATCCAGCACCGTGATGTGCAGATCGGGTTTGAAGAACGGCGTATCGTTGTTGCCACCGTCCCAGACGATTACGTCGGCCTCCTTCTCCGCTTCACGAAGGATCTTGCCGTAGTCCACGCCGGCGTACACCACGGTGCCCCGGTCGATATGAGGCTCGTACTCTTCCCGCTCCTCGATCGTGCAGTGGTGCCGGTCCAGATCGGCCATCGAGGCAAAGCGCTGGCAGATCTGTTTGGTCAGGTTGCCGTAGGGCATCGGGTGACGAACCGCGACGACCTTCAGGCCCCGCTCCGTGAGGATTTCGCACACACGACGCGTGGTCTGGGACTTGCCGGCACCGGTGCGTACCGCGCACACGGCGATCACGGGTTTCTTGGATGGAATCATGGTGTCGCGCGTGCCCGCCAACATGAAATGAGCGCCGGCCGCGTTGACTACGGACGCCCAGTGCATCACGTGCTCGTGCGTCACGTCCGAATAGGAAAAGAGCACCAGGTCGACCTTGTGACGGTCGATCAGCGTCAGGAGCTCCTGTTCGTCATGAATGGGAATACCACGGGGGTACCGCTTGCCCGCCAGTTTGGCCGGATACTTGCGGCCATCGATATCGGGGATCTGTGTCGCCGTGAACGCAACCACGTCGTAGCCGGCCTTGTCCCTGAACAGACAGTTGAAGTTGTGAAAATCGCGACCTGCCGCCCCCATGATCAGTACATTCTGCTTTGCCATTGTCTCTCCTCCATCGACTTGTGGTTCGTGCCCCCCTCACCCGTCAGACGGGCAGCAGGTCAAATGCTCGAGGAGAGCCAGTAGAAGTCGACGAGGTAGGCCAGCGGGGAGATCACGCGGTGCATCAAGACACCACCGGCGGGTGGACGCCCTTCGGCGGGGATGGGCTGCACGATGAGTTCCGTCATGGCTGTCATTGATCCGAGGTTCGCTCTTGTGAACGAATTCACACCAAAGAGTGAAAGAAACGTCCTCCCACCTGCCCCGGCAACCCTTTTTGGGCAAGGCTTAAGCGGATGTTGTACAATAGTTTGTCGTTACGCAGGCGGCTGGTTTGGCCGTCCTGCATCGCGCGGCATTTCCAGGGGGGGCAACACGAAAAATCCAGGATTCTCGAGGGCCGGGCCAGGCCTGTCACTGCGCCTTTCCCTTGCCAGATTCGCCTTGGCCGCGACTGCCGGCCGGGCTTACCATGCGCGTTCAACGAGACGTGACGTACAGACCGAGGGGCTGAAATGCAGATGCAGCGCAACACGATCGTGGTCCTGACAATGATCGGCCTTGTGGCCGGAACAGCAAACGCGGAGCAGACGATCCTGTCGGCCTTTGCGCCAGCCGGCACCGACGGCAGCACCGTGGTCCTGCAGATTGATTGGCTACAGGTCAAGGAGGCCGCCCCCGACGTGGATCACGTGATGTTGCGGCGCCGCCCCGCGGAGACACCGGCCCAGCCCGATACGGTGGCGTTTTTGCCGGTCGACTCGGCACGCGTGACCGACGTCGGTCTCGACGCCGACATGGCCTACCACTACTACGCGTACTTCAAGAAGGCGGACAGTTCGATGGTACGGTTCGGTTCGTACCGAGCGGTAGTCCACCTCGGTCCCCTTTACACGCGACCCGGACACTAAATTTAGCCATGCGCCCCGCGTGAGAGATCCACGCCCCACACGGACAGGTCTGCGAGCCAGTATGTGCGGTGACACCACCCGGTACGCGGTAACGGCGGCTGTCATCGTGGCCCTGCTGGCCTGTCCCGCCGCCGCGCAGGAGACGGAATCTCCCGGCTCGCTCTTCAACACGGACCGCGTAAATGCGCTCCTTCTGATGCTGGCATTCTGTGGCGCCGTGCTCTACTTCATCCGCTCTTCGCAGCGCGGCAAGGAAATGTACATCCGTCCCCTTCCTGGTCTCGAGGCGGTAGAGGACGGAGTGGGTCGTGCCACCGAAATGGGCCGAACCGTCCTCTTCATACCGGGCACGGGCGACATCGATCAGGCGGAGACCTTTGCGGGCCTGGCCGTGCTCGGCAAGATCGCCAAGATCACGGCGCGTTACGACACGCCGCTCATGGTGCCCTGCCTGTATCCCATGCCCCTGGCCGCGGCCAGCGAGGTGGTGCGGGAGGCCTATACGGACGCCGGCAAACCCGACGCCTTCAAACCGGACATGGTGCGCTACATGGCGGGCGAATCATTCGGTTTTTCGGCGGCGGTGAACGGCTGGATGATGCGTGAAAAACCGGCCACCAACATCTTCCTGGGTCAGTTTCACGCCGAGTCGTTGCTCATGGCCGAGACCGGCAACGCTGCGGGGGCCATTCAGATCGCCGGCACCGCGCAGCCCGAACAGCTTCCGTTCTTCATCGCCGCCTGCGACTACACGCTGATCGGCGAAGAGCTGTATGCGGCGTCCGCATACCTGTCCAAGGAGCCCAAATACCTCGGGGCCGTCAAGGCGCAGGACATCTTCAAGATCACACTGACGGTTCTGATTCTTGCGGGCGCGCTCTTCACCACGTTCGATGCCGGCTGGGCGGAGACGTTCCGGTCCTGGTTCGAGGTCCACTGACATGATGCGCGGCCCCATCCCCGTCGCCGTGGCGTTTCTCGCCGGTATCTTCATGGTGATCTCCTTTTTCTCCACGAATCCTGCGATAGAACGCGTTTCCGGCGACTTCCTCAACTGGGTCAGCATCGTCTCCGGTTTTACGATCCTTCTTGGCGTGGTGTCCATCGCGCACGCCAACTGGAGCAAGATACAGCGACGCAAGGAGGGATGGCCCTACGCTGTCGTTCTGCGCGTTTTCCGGGCGGGCATGCTGGTCAGCGGATTCTCGGAGGGTGTCGAGACCGGCACGGTGTACGACTGGCTGTTCACCAACCTCCAGGCGCCGATGATGACCACCATGTTCTCGATGCTGGCGTTTTTTATCGCGTCGGCCGCGTACCGCGCCTTCCGGGCACGCACGCTGCAGGCCACCCTGCTTCTGGTGACGGCCATCATCGTCATGCTCGGCCGCATTCCCGTGGGCCAGGCCATCAACAGCAACCTGCCCGACGTCACCAACTGGATCATGGCCGTGCCCAACATGGCAGCACAGCGCGGCATCATCATCGGGGCCGCCCTGGGTGCGGCAGCCACGGCGCTGCGCATCATCCTGGGTCTCGAACGCACGTACATGGGGAGAGGGTAGCGCGCCATGTCGTGGACGGCCCACCTGACCAGCTTTGATCGTCGCTGGATCTACCTGCTGATTGCGCTGTCGGTTATTCTGCCCATGTTCTTCCCTGTCTCGTTTCCCGAGAGGGTCACGGAACAGACGCGGTCTGTCTATGACGCCATGGAGGCGCTGCCGGAGGGGTCGACGATCATGATCCCGTTCGAAATCTGGCCGTCGACGCTTCCGGAGACCGAACCGCTGGCGCGGGCCGCCGTGCGACACGCGTTCATGCGCAACTTCAAGATAGTCTCGCTCTCGAACATCGGTGCGGGCGGACCGTCCATCACCGAACGGGTACTGCGCGAGGAGGGTGATGCGTTCGGCAAGATCTACGGCGTCGACTACGTCAATCTCGGCTTCAAGGCGAACTACCTGGCCGTCCTGACGGGGATGGGCACGTCGATCCGGTCCATCTATCCCACCGACCACTCCGGTACGCCGCTCGACAGCCTCCCGATCATGCAGACCGTCGATCGCTACGACGACGTGCAATTCGTCTTCGCCATCTCGGACAATGCGACGATCGAATACTGGATCTCCATCGTCGGCGCCCGGTTCGGCGCTAAGATCGGTGCAGGCGTGACCGCGGTCATGGCACCCAAACTGTTTGCCTACCTCGACGCCGGCCAGCTGGTAGGCATACTGGGAGGCATGAAGGGCGGCGCCGAGTACGAAAAACTCATAAACCGACCGGAGTGGGCGACGCGCGGGATGGGCGCCCAGTCATTGGTACACCTGGTCATCATCGCCTTCATTGTGCTCGGCAACATCGGCTTCATCGCGAGCCGGCGTAACAAGGCGGCCGAGTGATGGACCCGGTGACTACCCTCACGGCCCTGTTTACCCTGGCGATCTACTCATTCCTCTATCGGGATAACCCGGTATATCGATTCGCCGAACACGTCTTTGCCGGATTGTCGGCAGGCTACTACTCCGGACTGATTTTCCAGAGCGTCCTGGTGCAGCAGCTCTGGCAGCCGCTCATCGGTGGCAAGCTGTGGCTGATCGTGCCGGGCATCCTGGGCGTGCTGACGTTCGCGCGCCTCTCGACCAAATGGTCGTGGCTGTCGCGTGTCGCGCTGGCGTTCGTGATCGGGGCCAACGCGGGCATCCTGCTGATGCAACAGCTTCACGGCCTGGTGCTGCCGCAGGTTGCCGAGACCATGATCAACATGGGCACCATCAAGGGTCTCCTGGTCGTCGTGGGTGTGATCAGCACTCTGATGTATTTCTACTTCTCGAAGCCGCACAAGGGCGCACTCGGCGTCATCGCCAACGTCGGCATGTGGTTCATCATGATCTCCTTCGGTGCCCACTTCGGCTACACCGTCATGGCACGCGTGTCGCTGCTGATCGGTCGCGTACAGTTCCTCGTGATCGATTGGCTGCACCTGGTCGACTGAGTCCATCGGCCCCCACACACCACCGTGCATTCCGACTCACTAAAGCTGGTCACCGCCCGGGACCGGCCCGATCTCGTGCCGGACATGAAGGCCGCGGGAGCCGAGCCCTGGCCGGAGTTCATGCTGCAGGACGAGGTGGTCGGTCAGTACTGGGATGATCTCTACCGGCTGTTCCCGGACTACCAGTTCGCGCTGCTACGGGATGACCGGGTGGTGGCCTCAGGCAATTCGATACCCGTCTACTGGCCGGGCATGCCGGGCGAACTCCCTCAGGAAGGCATCGAATGGGCGTTGCGAAACGGGGTGGAAGGTGCCGTGGCAGATCGATCACCCTCACACCTGTGCGCACTGCAGATCGTCACCGGCGCAGAGACCCGGGGCCAGGGCAAGAGTGGCGATATGGTGCGGGCCATGCAGCGCATCGGACTCGATCACGGTCTGAACCGACTGATCGCCCCGGTCCGTCCGAACCGCAAGAGCGAGTATCCGTTGGAACCCATGGAGCAGTACATCGCCCGTCGGACTGCGGACGGAGAACGGTTCGACCCCTGGATGCGCGTACACGACCGCCTGGGTGCCCGCACCCTGG
>JAUVRN010000319.1 GCA_030597645.1 Candidatus Zixiibacteriota bacterium | reverse complement strand
AGTCCGGCCTGCCGGGCCTCCTGCTCGGACGGATTCTCGGCGTCCACGTCGCGCATGGCATCACTGTTGGGGTGCCGGTACAGGGCACTGTCGTCGAAGTTAATCTTGGCATCGATGGCCCAGACTTCGCCGGCCGGGTTGGTGATGAGCGGATTGATCTCGGCCAGCGAGCAGTCTTCTTCCATGAAGCAGCTGTACAACTGGGTCAGGATGCATGCGGCCTGCCGCACGATCTCGATTCGGCCATACAGCTTGAAGGCCGCCTCACGCGCCTGGTATGGAAGCAGTCCGATCAGCGGATCGATCGCGACACGCACGATCTTCTCGGGTGTCTCACGTGCGACCTCCTCGATGTCCACACCGCCGGCGGCAGAGATGATCAACACCGGTTTCTTGGACGCGCGGTCCAGCGTAATGCCGGCGTACGCCTCCGTTTCGATCTCGGCGGCCTCGCTCACCAGCACTTTGAGAACGGGCAACCCCTTGATCTCCATGCCCAGGATCTTCTTGGCGTGTTTGCGCGCGTCTTCCGGCGTCGGCGCGTACTTGATACCGCCGGCCTTACCGCGCCCGCCCACGTGCACCTGGGCCTTGACCATCACCGGCCGGTCATAACGCTGGGCGATGTCGAACACTTCATCCGGTGTCGTTGCCACTTCCCCACGGGGCACCGGTATCCCGTATTCACTGAACAGCTGCCGTGCCTGATACTCGTGAATCTTCATCAGTCATCATCCTCCAGCGGCCGCTACGGTACCCAGAATGGCCGCAGCGACCAGAGACCAGTTTCGCTCGAGGTAGGCCTGGGCCCAGGCCAGGAGCGTGTTACGGTCGTTGTGTTCCGGTTCATCGAGCACGCGTTCGAGCAGATGGTCGAGCACACGCCCCAGTTCGGGACCGGGGGCCAGGTCGAGCTCGTTCATCAGATCGGTCCCGTCCACGGCCAAATCGGTGCGCGAGAACGGACGCTTTGCTTCCAGCTCCAGCGTGTAACGGCGCTCAAACTCGTCCACGTCATCGATGGGTGCGCCCATACCCTGTCCGATCACGTCCGCCCGACGCAGGTCGAACAGATCCATCATGCGATCCGGCCCCACGGAGCGAATCAGTCGCCGCAGGCCGCGGTCGCCCATGTCTGTGTTGAAAAGGTGTCGCTCGACCAGCACGGCCACGTGCTCGATCATCTCGTGCCCGTATCGCAGTCGACCGAGGATGCGACGCGCCGTCTCGGCACCCAGCGTCTCGTGATTGTAAAACGTCACACGGTCGTCCACGAGTTGCTTTGTAGCGGGTTTCTCTACATCGTGAAGCAGGGCCGCCCAGCGCAGAGCCAGTCGTGCCGGGGCCGCATCGACGACCCTGCAGGTATGTTCGTATACGTCGTAGGCGTGATACGGACCGGGCTGGTCGCAGCCCACGGCCGGACGCAGCTCGGGTATGAGCACGTCCAGCATCCGAGTCTCTTCCATCCGGCGCAGGGCCACCGATGGTGACGCAGCCAGCAGAAAGAGCTTGTTGAATTCTTCTGCGATGCGTTCCGGAGACACCTGCCGCAGCAACGCGACATCCGAGCGCAGCCGCGCATCCAGATCGGCGTCGGGCTCGAAGCCCTCGCGCGCGATCAGGCCCAGGGCCCGCAGCATGCGCAGCGGGTCCTCGACGAATGCCTCTGGAAAAATCAATCGCAGGCGCCGCGCGCGCGCGTCGTCGCGCCCCCCATACGGATCGATCAGCGCACCGTCTGAGAGTCGAAGCGCCCTGGCGTTGACCGTGAAGTCCCGGCGACCGAGATCCTCTTGCACGGTCAGCCCGGGATCGAAGTCAACCTCGAAGTCCCGGTGTCCGGGTCCGGTGGAACGCTCGCGGCGAGGCAGGGCGATATCGACCGTGCATCGCTGATCCGTGTCCGGCGGACGGAACGTGAACTTGATGACGCCGAAGGACCGGCCCACCCAGTCTGCATGTCCGAAGCGACCTAGCAGCGACACCAGGTCTCGCATCGGGATACCGCGTACGAGGTAGTCCCGGTCGTACGCTTCCACACCCAGTACCCGGTCGCGCACGGAGCCACCCACTTCATAGATCTCGCCTTGCTCCAGGATGGCGTCGTGGACCTCGACGGGCAGTTCAGGGATCACGCCACCACCTGTGTTCCGCCGTGACCAAGGACCGCATCGTGGGCACGCGAAATGGACGTGATGATGACCTGACGGCCACCGCGCCGGATGAAGTCGACGGCCGCTTCGATCTTGGGCCCCATGCTCCCCTTGGGGAACTGTCCATCGTCCAGATATCCCCGAGCTTCATCGGCGGTCATGCGGTTGATCGGTCGCGGCTGATCGGTCGCAAAATCGAGGGCCACTTGTTCCACATCGGTGAGGATGATCAGCAAGTCGGCCCCGATTTCGTGTGCCAGCACCGCAGATGCCCGATCCTTGTCGATCACCGCGTCAAAGCCTTCCAGACGACCGTCGCGCAGACGGTACACGGGGATACCGCCGCCGCCACAGCAGATGACGATCACGCCCTCGGCAACCAGCCGGGAAATCACACCGGATTCCACGATGCCGATGGGACTGGGGGACGGCACGACTCGCCGCCAGCCACGCCCCGGGTCGTCCTTGACGCTCCAGTTGTTGCGCTCGGCCAGCTCGTGCGCCTCGGCCATGGAGTAGAACTGCCCGATGTACTTCGTGGGCTTTGCGATGGCCGGGTCGTTCTCGTCCACCAGTACTTGTGTGACGATGGTCGCCGTCGGACGGTCCACACCGCCCTGCATCAGGGCATTCTGCAACGACTGACTGATCATGTACCCCATGCCGCCCTCGGTGTCGGCCACGCAGATACCGAGTGGCAACTCGGGCGCTTTACCGCGAGAGAGCTCCACACGGAGGATCGCGTTGCCGACCTGGGGGCCGTTACCATGCGTGAGCGCCAGCCGCCAGCCGTCTCGCGCCAGCTCCAGAATGCTGTCGAGACTCTCCCGCGTGTGCCGGAACTGATTGGCGATCGTGTCCGGCACGTCGCTTCGGGTGATCGCATTGCCACCCAGCGCGATAACGGCTGTCCGGTCCGGACTCAACTATGTGCGACTCCTCTTGCGGCGCGCCCACCAGCGGTCGATGACATCTTCCAGGTTGGGCCGGCCAATCGCCTGCAGGTCGTACCGCACGCGCGTGGACGGCTTGCGGATCTTGACGAGTCGCCGCAGGTCGATGGGCGTCGCGATCACGACACTGTCGCAGTCCGCGGCGTTGATCGTGCCCTGCAGATCCTTGATCTGCTGTGCCGAGTACCCCATGGCCGGCAGCAAGGGGCCGATGTCCGGATACTTGTCGAACGTGTCCGAGAGCGTGCCCCTGAGCCAGGGACGCGGATCGACGATGTCGGTGGCGCCGAACTTCTGGGCCGCGACGACACCGGCTCCGTACGTCATCTCGCCGTGCGTCAGCGTAGGCCCGTCCTCGATCACGAGAACGCGCTTGCCGGCGATCACCTTGGGATCCTCCACCGAGATGGGCGACGCCGCATCCACGACCACGGCATCGGGACGGATGT
>JAUVRN010000043.1 GCA_030597645.1 Candidatus Zixiibacteriota bacterium | reverse complement strand
GGCCGATCGTGACTACGTGGTCTGGTCGGTGGGGCACTGCACGCCCGTACACTACGCGCTCCTGGCGGAGAAAGGTTTTTATCCCCGGCGCGACCTGCTGAAGTTTCGCAAGTTCGACGCCCATCTCCCGGGACACCCTCACCATCTCGACACACCGGGTGTCGCGGTGTCGACGGGATCGCTGGGCCAGGGCATCTCCGTGGCCTGCGGCATCGCCTACGGGTCGAAGATGGACGGGCATCCGCGCCGCGTCTGGTCGTTTGAAGGCGACGGGGAGCAGCAAGAAGGATCGGTGTGGGAAGCCGCCATGTTCGCCGCACACTACAAACTCGACAACCTCGTTCAGCTACTCGACTACAATCGCAAGCAGATCGACGGCGACGTGACCGACGTCATGGGCATCGCTCCACTGGCAGACAAATACCGTGCGTTCAACTGGAACGTGGTGGAGTGCGACGGCCACAAGATGGCCGACGTGGTCGCGGCCTTTGCCGAGGTGCGCGCGCTGTACGACTCGGGTCGACCGACGGTCATGCTCTTTCACACGGTCATGGGCAAGGGCGTCCGCTACATGGAAGACCTGGCCGAGTGGCACGGCAAACCGCCCAAAGGCGACCAGGTAGTGCAGGCGCTCTCCGACCTGGGAACGACCGAAGAAGACTGGCGCCGGTACCTGGAGACGACCTGACACCATGATAGACCTCGCCAAACCGGAGATGAAGAAGACCCGCGAAGGCTTCGGCCGCGGGCTGACCGACCTGGGACAACGCAACGAAGATGTCGTGGTCCTGGTCGGCGACCTCACCGACAGCACCATGGTGAGTTTCTTCGCCGAACAGTTCCCCGAGCGTTTTATCCAGGTGGGTATTGCCGAGCAGAACATGATGACCGTAGCCGCGGGTCTTTCGCTGGTGGGCAAGATCCCGTTTCTCTCGACCTACGGTGCCTTTGCGTCCTGTCGTGCGCTGGATCAGATCCGGGTTACCCTCTGTTACGGCAATCTCAACGTCAAGATCGGCGGTGCCCACGGGGGCATCTCGGTGGGGCCGGACGGCGCCACGCACCAGGCCATGGAAGAGATCTCCATCATGCGTGCCATGCCCAACATGCGCATGATCGTGCCCACCGACTTTCACGAGGCGCGCAAGGCTACGATCGCGGCGGCCGATGTATTCGGCCCCGTGTACATCCGCTTCGGCCGCGAGAACGTACCCGTGGTGACCGAGGCCGACACCCCGTTCGAACTGGGCAAGGGCACGGTGTACCGTGACGGGGGCGATCTCACCATCATCGCCTGCGGGGTGATGGTCTACGAGGCGCTGGTGGCGCACGAAGAACTCAAGAAGGAAGGCATTGAAGCACGCGTGATCAACATGCACACGCTCAAGCCGCTGGACGGAGATCTGATCGAAAAGGCGGCCGTAGAGACGGGAGCCTTCGTCACGGCCGAGGAACATCAGATCCATGGCGGCCTCGGTGGTGCGGTGGCCGAATCGGCGGCACGCCGTCATCCGGTTCCCGTGGAAATGGTCGCGATGGACGATCGTTTTGGACAGTCCGGCAAGCCGGACGAATTGATGGCGGCATTCGGACTCAAGTCCGTTAATATTGTAGAGAAAGCACACGCGGTACTGGCCCGCAAGCGCGGCGCCAGGGCAGCCTGAGGGCTGCAGGGGGCTGAATATGAGTACGAGTATGCAAACCACGGGACGAGGCGTAGCGCCGGCCGAACGCATGGCGCGCCTGGGCACCGAATCCGCGTTCGAAGTTCTGGCCGCGGCCAAGGCACTCGAAGCCAAGGGGCACCACGTCGTGCACCTGGAGATCGGCGAACCCGACTTCGACACACCCAGGAACATCGTCGACGCAGGCGTCAAGGCATTACAGGAAGGCTGGACACACTACAATCCATCTGCGGGAATGCAGGACGTCCGCGAAGCGGTGGCGGCGGATACGGCCAGGCGTCGCGGCATCAAGGTCACCGGCGACCACGTGGTGATCTGTCCGGGCGCCAAACCTATCATGTTCTTCACGATCTTCGCGCTGGTGGACCCGGGTGACGAGGTAATCTATCCCAATCCTGGTTTCCCCATCTACGAGTCGTTGATCGACTTCGTCGGAGCCAAGCGGGTGCCGATCACGCTGCGCGAGGAAAACCAGTTCCGTCTCGACACCAACGAACTCCGGGATCTGGTCACGGACAAAACGCGCCTGATCATCATCAATTCACCGCAGAATCCCACAGGTTCGGTGCTGACACCCGATGATATGGAGGCCATCGCCTCCATCTGCGCGGAGCGTCACATCGCAGTCCTCGCCGACGAGATCTACAATCGCATCATATACGACGGCGAGTTCCGATCCATCTGGTCGTATCCGGGTATGGACGAACTGACCATCATCCTCGACGGCATGTCCAAGACATACGCCATGACCGGCTGGCGGCTGGGATACGGCGTGATGCCGACCGAACTCGCCGTGCGCGTGGCGCGACTGCAAACCAACTCCAACTCGTGCACTGCCTCGTTCTCGCAGCGGGCGCTGCTCGAAGCGCTACAGGGCGACCAGAGCCCGGTCGAGGAAATGGTTGCCACCTTCAAGCGCCGGCGCGACCTGGTGGTGGATCTGCTCAACGACATCGAAGGCGTGTCCTGCCTCAAGCCGGCCGGTGCCTTCTACGTCTTCCCCAATGTCAAGTCGGTTGGGCGCCCGGCCAAGGAGATCGCCGATCACCTGCTGCAGAACGCCAAAGTGGCCACACTGGGCGGCACGGCGTTCGGATCCGACGGCGAGGGGTATCTGCGCCTCTCGTACGCGGCGTCCGACGACGTCCTGCGTGAGGGCGTGGAGCGCATTCGCAAAGGGCTGGCCAGCCTGTAACTGTCCACATCCCGGATGGGGGCCGCCGATCGGCGGCCCTTTTTTGCGGTACCGCGCGGGTGCTCCGGGTATAATCTTGACGTGAGGCGATCGGTGGGGGAATCGTCAGGCGTATGTCCAATTCGCAGACCTTGCAACGACCATATAGAGAAACCGGACGTCCGCGTTCACTCTTTGCGCGGACGGGCCGCCCGGCCTGGCTGGAGGTAGATCTCGGCCTGCTGCGCGACAACATCGCACTGCTTCGCAAGCGCCTGCCTGCGCACGTCCAGTTCATGGCCGTGGTCAAAGCCGATGCGTACGGCCACGGTGCGGTACCCTGCGCAGAAGCGGCGCTCGACGCCGGCGCCGAATCGCTCGGCGTGGCCATCGTCGAGGAGGGTGTGCAACTGCGCGCCGAGGGCGTCCCCTCTCCTATCGTCGTACTCTATCCGGAGGCCCCCGAGCGCGCCGAGGAGTTCCTGCGTTGGAACCTGGTGGCCACCGTGGCCGACCTCGACTTCGCCCGCGCACTCCAGAAGGCAGCCGAAAAGGAAGGCCGGCCGGTGGGCGTCTACCTCAAGGTCGATACCGGTCTCGGACGCTACGGACTGCTGCCTGCCGATCTTCCCGAGTTTCTCGCGCATCTGCGCGAATTCCCACTGCTCAAGATCGCCGGGCTGCTGTCGCACTTTGCGACGGCGGGTGATCGCGATCGCGAGTACGTGGCCCGGCAGCTCGACGAGTTTCAGACCCTGCTTGACGCCCTCAAAGCCGCCGGCGAGGACCTGGAAGCCATCTCCATCACCAACTCGGGCGCGTTCCTGGAGTGGCCGGAGAGCTATTTCAATACGGTCCGGCTCGGCATACTCATGTACGGCCTTTATCCGTCGCGCTTCTCCGAACCGACGGTGCCGGTGCACCCGATTGCCCGATGGAAGACGCGCATTCTCAGGCTGCGTGAATTGCCTGCGGGGGCGTCGATCAGCTACGGTCGAACGTTTCGCACCGAGCGCCCCACGATCGCGGCGACGCTCCCCATCGGCTTTGCCGACGGATACCCCCAGGCCCTCTCCAACACCGGTGACGTGCTGGTGCGTGGGCAGCGGGCACGGGTTCTCGGACAAGTCTGTATGGACGCCGTCATGGTGGACGTGACCGACGTCGAGGGCACCGTCAAAGGAGACGAAGTGGTGGTCTTCGGACGCCAGGGCGGCCGCGAGATTCCCGTGTCGGAGCTGGCCGAACGTGCGGGTACGTCGGTGTATGAATTGCTCTCGCGCCTCGGCCCGCGGCTGCCCCGGGTGTACTTCGATCACGGCGCCCCGGCATCTTCACAGGACTCGTAGCCTCGATGTACCAGAATCTCACGGTGGAAACCGCTGGGTGCTCACACGATAGCGGGCTGCCGACACACTGAGGCTAATCATCGGTTTTCGACAGTTGATCATCCACGAATCTGCGCGAGAGCTGGATTCGTTCGGGGAACAAACCACCGCGGAAATCGCTTCAGAACCGATTGCCGCCGACCACGTGTTTCACTCGGTGATCGTCTCGGTTAATCCGGGCCTGCCGATCACGGATGTCGGACTGACCGCGGATGTGATGTGCTCCCTCGATGGGATGTCCTGGACGCCGTGGTTTCGCATGCTCCAGTGGAAGCGCGGTGACGACTCGGAGGGTGTGCTCCGCGACGCCAGCGGCCAGGTGCATGTCGACACACTCAAGCTCACGCACCTCGCGGGGCTCATTCGCTATCGTGTCCGCTGGCAATCAGATCAACATGAGCATCGCCTCCGGCGTGTCGCCCTGAGCCTCTCAGACGACACCTACCCGGACGAGGAACCGCCGCCCAACCGGTCCGCCTGGGGCAAGAAAATGGACGTCCCGTTCATCTCACAGTGGAGCGTGACCGAACACGAGGCGGATCGGGTCTGCAGTCCCACCAGCCTGGCCATGATGGCCGCCTTCTACGACCGCCCTATTACACCGGGGCAGGCCGCCACCGCCGCCTACGATCCCGGCCACGACATCTACGGCAACTGGTCGGTGAACATGCTGGCGGCATCCACCTGGGGCCTGGCGGCCTACGTTGACCGCGCGGTCTCATTGCGCTATCTGGAGGATCGTGTAGCCGCCGGGCATCCGACCATCGCGTCCGTCGCGTATAATGCACATGGACTGCCCGGCGCGCCTATGATGGCCTCGGAAGGCCACCTGATCGTGCTCGCGGGCTTCTCGCAAACGGGAGACCCGATCGTACGCGATCCGGCCGCAGACGGCGACGACGTGTGGATGACCTATCCCCGTGACGCCTTCGCGCGTGCCTGGCTCGGACATGGAGGAGTCGTGTACTGTATTCAACCGGAGTCGGTGTGAACGTCGATCTGGTTGCCGTGGATCTGAAGCTGGCGCGGACCTTTGCCACGTCACGCAGCCGGACCAACGACTCGCGATCGTACTTTCTCAAGTACGGCAGCGCGGTGGGCGAGGCATCTCCGATTCGATTTTACGGCGAGACCCCCGAGACACTGGAAGCTGCCTGGCAACGCCTGGCGCTGGCCATTCCCGACGCTCCGGATCCCCGACAGCTCTGGCCCACCCTCGACCGAACGCTGGGCTATCAGTTTGCGCTCAAGTGCGGTATCGACTTGCTTGCGTGGGACCGGTTTGCACAGGCAGAGGGCGCGTCCGTGCGGGAGCTGCTGGAGATCACCCAGAGCGAGCCCGTAGCCACCGCGTTCTCCATAGGCATCGGCCCTTCCGATGTCATGCAGGTGCAGGTGCGCGAGCGCCCCGACTTTGCCGTGTACAAGATCAAGGTCGGCTTCGACGGCGACATTGACGCCGTAGCCGCGGTACGCCAGGTCACGAATGTGCCGCTCTACGTCGACGCCAACGGCGGCTGGTCGGTGGAAGAAGCCTGCCAAAAATTGCCCCTGCTCGAGAAGATGGGCGTGGTCCTGTGTGAACAGCCGATCTTTTCGGGCGTTCGATCCGACTGGGAAAAAATCCGCAGCGTCACGCAGATGCCCGTGATTGTGGATGAGTATCTTCAGAGACCTGAAGATGTGGCCCACTGGGCAGGATGGGTGGACGGCATCAACGTCAAGCTCCAGAAGTGCGGCGGCATCACGCCGGCCTGGGAGACGATTCGCCGTGCCCGCGACGAAGGTCTGCGCGTGATGATCGGCTGCATGATCGAGTCCTCTGTGGGCATTGCCGCGGCGGCCCAGCTTGCGCCCCTGGCCGACTACGTGGACCTCGATTCCAACCAGTACCTCACCAACGACCCCTACGAAGGCATCCCCTGCACGGACGGTCTGCTCCAGATGTCCGACCGGCCGGGACTCGGTGTACGGGAAGTGCAGAAGGTGACTGCGTGACCGGTCGCCTGGCTGTCTGCCTGTGGTTCGTTTCGCTGCTGATGTTACCTGCAGCGGCCGTGGCTCAGGCCAAACCGCGTATCAAGATCGTCTACCCGCGTGAGGGCCACGTCCTCGCACCGGTCGATTCCAATTTCGTCATCGGTCAGGCCATGGGCGCCACGAGCCTGCGCGTCAGTGGCGGGGAGGCGGGGCTGCGTGGCTCCGGTGCGTTCCTGGGCTGGATCCCGGTCACGCCGGGCCGGTTCACGATCAAGGCAGAGGCCCGCAACAAGGCGGGTACCGCTACGGCACAACGCACCATCGAAGTGATCGCACCAGCCCGGGAGACCCCACAGGATTCACTGCGCATCGAAGAGGACTATCGCCGACCGTCTGAAGATGTCTGGCTCTGGCCCGGCGACCTCCTGGAGGTGTATTGCCGGACGTCGGCGCGTTCGGAAGTGTTCTTCAGCATTCCGGGCGTCGCCGAGATGGTGCCCATGAACGAACTGCCGGCGCAGAAGCAGTGGATCTTTCGCGGCAACGCGTTTCGCAACAAGCGCATCCCCGACAGTCTCTATCTCCACGGCATCTACTACGGCGCCTACCGCGTGGCCTCGGGAGAACGGATCGACAGTCAGCGCATCGTCTATCACGCTCGCAATCGCGTGGCACTGTACGACCGCAAACAAAAGGACCACGTGTTTGCAGAAGACTCGGTCCGGTACAGTCTCGATTCATCCTTTGCGGACCTGTTCACCACCGATTCAAGCGCGGGCCGTGTCACCATCCTCGACGACCGTTTCACCTGGCAGGCACAGATCAAAGACAGTGTCATCGTCACACGGGTGGGCCCGCGGCTCGGCTACCTCTGGCCGTTCATGCCGCGTGGCACACGCTTCGAAGTCACAGGGCGAAGGGGTGACTGGATACGCATGCGCCTGGCGCCCTACCAGGAGATCTGGGCGCACGACACGAGCCTGACCTACCTGCCACCGGGTATTCCCGCGCCCCGAGGCACGGTGAACAGCACGCGCATCGACGGACACACGGATCGCACAGAGGTTCGGCTCTTCCTCACCGAACAACTGCCCTATCGCATTTCGGAATCGCTCGATCCGCTGGAGTTGACCATCACGGTGTATGGAGTCACGTCGGACATTGACTGGATCCGCTACGACTTCGACGATGTGCTCGTGAGCTATGCGGACTGGCGACAGCCGCAGCCGGGCGTACTCGAATACACGGTCCGTCTCAACTGCGATCAGCTTTGGGGCTACGATAGCTGGTACGAAGACGACGCCTTGGTCGTTTCCATCAACAAGCCTCCGGCCGGAGGCAGGAACCTGCGAGGCTGGCACATCGTCGTCGATCCCGGTCACTCGCGCGACGACGGCGCCACGGGTCCGACGGGTATCAAGGAGAAGGACGCCAATCTCTGGATCTCACGGAAGCTCAAGAAGTCCCTGGAGCGCCGAGGCGCCAAAGTGACCATGACACGCACCGGCAACGAGGATCTGCCCCTCTACGACCGACCGCGCATTGCCAAACTCAAAGACGCCGATCTTTTCATCTCGGTACACAACAACGCATTGCCCGACGGCGTCAATCCCTATGAGAATCACGGGGTATCGACCTATTACTACCACCCCTTCTCGAAGAAACTCGCCGAGTGCGTGCAGGCCTCGCTGTTGTCGCGCCTCGACATGCCCGACTTCGGGCTCTTCCGTGCCAACTTCGCCGTGATCCGCCCCACGCAGTATCCCGCCATCCTGGTGGAGTGTGCCTTCATGATGATCCCGGAGCACGAGGCGGCCCTGAAGACCTCCGGCTTTCAAGAGGACGTGGCCGAAGCTATCGCCGCGGGTATTGCAAAATTCGTCGATCGGGCCCTGCCCGACGAGAAGTACGTGGAAGCCCGCCGCGAGCTGAACCGGCGGCGGTAGTACCCATCCTTCCAGGCCATTAGAACCGTTGCGGCCGATCGCGCATCTGCCTTGCTTTCGGTGGGAGGCTCCATATGCGGTACGCTACGACCGCGTGGGTGGCCGCCGGCTTTCTCTCTCTTCTCTGCTTCGGCGCGGCCACACCATTGCACGCTCAGTCCGCCTGACTGCCACCTGCAGAAGGCACGATCATCGCGCTGGAGGCGTACAAGGCCAAGTACGATGTCGAATCAGAAATCAAGTTCGCGACATCGATCTGGTTCCTGAGTGGCCAAATCGTTGTAGGTCCAAAAACGGCCTTACTACTCGATGTGCCCTTCAGTTACTTCGACGACACCCCGCCTTTGGATACTGAGGCCGAGAGCGTTATCGGGAATCCATACATCGGGGTGTCCCTCGGGCCCTACAGGGACGGATTCCGCATCGACATCGGTGCTCGCTTGCCGATGGCGGATGAGACACAATCCAACGCACTCTTGAATGGGCTGTACACAGACTTCTATCGGGCCGGAGCGTTCTTGCCTGAGGCTGCACCATTGCGGCTGCTCGTTTCCCGGCACCGCAAGCACGCGTCCGGTACCCTCATCTCAAGATCTCGTGCTGGGGTATCAATCTGGATGCCCACGGACCTTCAAGTCGGCCGTGATCTGCTGTTCGACTCGGATATCAATCTGTGGTACCGGCCTGGCAAACTCGCCGTCGGTGGCATGTTTGCGTGGCGCTTCCTCATGTCCGCCAGCGGAGGCTCGTTTACTCAGAGATCAGAATTCCAGCTGGGTGCCGGAGCAACATGGAGGTCTGGCGCTGTGGAACCCGGTATTCACGCGCGCATACCCTTAGGCAATGAAGGACTGATCGGGCTGGGCACTCTCGTGAACGTGATATTCGGGTTCAACGTGACCGTCCACATCCAGAAACCGAAACATACGGAGAAAGGCCCTCCTGTAGGACCACGCATCGGGGCCAGGGACCCGTAGCAGCTCGTGTCTAGGCGCGCGCCTTCGAGTAGCGCGCGACTTCGATCTTGAGCCTCGACCCCAGGCGATCGGTTTCCACGTCAAGGTCGTAGTCGGTCTGAAGTCCCAGCCAGAACTGGGCCGACATCCTGAAGTACCGGGCGAGGCGAAGAGCCGTGTCTGCCGTAACGCGACGTTTGCCCAGAACGATCTCGTTGATCCGTCGCGGCGGCACGCCCAGATCGTTGGCCAGCCGCGTCTGGCTCAACTCCATAGGCTTGAGGAACTCCTCCAGCAGGATCTCACCGGGGTGAACTGGATCAAGTCTTGCTCGTGTCATGCTGATATCTCCTGAGACACTATAGCAGATACTGCGGCAGACAGCTATTCCTTCAGCGCGCCGGCGGTGAGGCCG
>JAUVRN010000304.1 GCA_030597645.1 Candidatus Zixiibacteriota bacterium | reverse complement strand
GGTCGATGTAATCGGATTCGGGGACGAGTGGATCATCAATCATCTCTTTGCCGATTTTGATTCATCCCGGATCGAAGCACACGGCTCGCTGACACTGTCGGAGTCGTTTTCGATCTTCGCCAACGTTCATGCCTCGCCGTTGCGCTGGAACGACCTGGCCCGGTTCATCGGTGCCAGCCTGCCGGGCCACGGTGACGTGACGCTGGAGCTGACGTTTGAGAACGGTCGCCTGGATGCCCGCGGTACCGTCAGCGGTACGCTGCTGGAGAGACAATTCCAGGGATTCGGCTGCAAGTTCGCCCTCGAGAACGGACTGCTCACCCTCGACACGGTCTTCGGGCAGGTTCTGGGCGCCGATCTGATCGGTCGCGGACGTCTGGATCTCTCGCAGCGACCGGTGACGTACGCTCTTTCCGCGGACATTGATCATTTCGACCTCCGCAACCTCGTATTCAACTCGCTCGCCACGGATCTGTCCGGTCGTTTCGACCTTACGGGCCGGGGTACCACGTCGCGGGACCTGTTCATCGACATCGTCACACCCGGAGCAAGCGGAGCGCTCGCCGCCATGGTACTCGATACGGCATGGGGGCATCTGCAGGTCACCACGGACACGCTGACGCTGTTCGATGGCATGCACGCGTCCTGGCTCGGCCTCGATGCGCGCCTCCGGGGGCATATCGCCTATGCCGGCGACATGGCACTGACCGGTACCTTTGACGCCGACAGCCTGAACCGGTTCGTCGACTTCCTCGGCTATCCCGGCGCGCGGGGAAAGGCGGCCGGCCGTTTCACTCTGACTGAGATTACTTCCGATCCGACGCTGCGATTTGCTGCCGACATGGACTCGTTGAGCTTCCGGGGTGCGGCGTCGCGCTCGGGTCATATCGACGGACGGATCGATCGCCTGTTCGGTGAGGCCTCCGGCGTGATCCAGAGCCAGATCGAGGCCCCGAACCTGTGGGGGCTACCGGTGGACAGCGTCAGCGTGGTAGCGCGGATGCAGCCGGGCTGGCTCGATCTGGAAAGCGTCCGGGTGCACCGGGACACCGATTCACTGGTGACCCGGGCACACCTGGATACGAGACAACGGGCCCTCACCATCGATTATCTGACGGCATCCGTGCTGGGACGGCCCGTGACACTGCCGTGGCCGGCTGAGTTCGGTGTGGGCACGGACACGCTGCGCGTTCACAACGTATCCCTGGTTCAAGACTCCGGTTCGATCACGCTCAACGGGTGGTACGAGTACGACGGTTCCATGCGGTTGCAACTCGTAGCGGCGCAGGCCGCGGTGGGTCCCTGGGTGGCACTGATCAGTCCGCAGGACTCGGCCCGGGGAACGCTGTTTATCGACGTACTCCTGGCCGGTGCAAAGCACGACCCCGACATCGAATTCCGTATGCGCCTCAAGGACGCGTCGTACCGTGGTTTCCTGCTGGGCGACGTCACCTCCGGCGGCCGGTTGTCCGCGACCCGGTTGAGTCTGGACAGCCTCGTCCTGCAATCAGGCGTGGCAGAGTACCGCGCCCAGGGACAGTACCCGATTCAGTGGAGCGGTCCCTGGCCCGGTGTCGATCCCGACGGGGAGGTGTCCGGCGAGTTGGCGGTGGCCGGGGATGGCATACGCCTGCTCAGCCTGTTTCTACCCGATGTGGAGACGATCACGGGCAGCGTCTCCGGCGGCGTAAACGTCAGCGGCTCGCCGGAGGCGCTGCAGTTCGAAGGCCACGTCAAACTGTGGGACGGAGACGTGAAGCTCTGGCCGATTCGTCAGCATCTCACACCCGCGGAAATCGACATCACGTTCAGCGACTCGGTGGCCGTGATCCAAAACGCCCGGTTCCGCGTGACGGATGACAAACACGAGGGTTTTATCTCGGCGTCCGGCCGCATCATCGTGCGGCGGCTGCCCGAGCTGTTCTACGACGTTCAGCTCACCGGTATCGACGTGCCGATGTCCTACGAGTACGCCGACTTCGGGGGGCGCTTCGACTTCGACCTTCATGTGGCGGGCACCGACCCCCCATCGGTCGAGGGTCATGTGGGTGTCAACGAGCTTTTCTATCGGGATCCGTTTGAGCGTCCCGATTCTCTGTATCAGCTGTCCACGGAAGTACAGATCGATAGTGCGGCCTGGAACGTGAATCTCGATGTCAAGATTCCCAAGAACGCCTGGACCAAGAACAGCGACGTCAACGCCGAGTGGGCGGGCGAGTTGCGCGTCATCCGAGATCGCGGCCGCTGGAATTACCTGGGGCGCCTCGAACCGATCCGGGGGTCGTATTACTTCTACGGCCGCAAGTTCCGCAATCTGCGTGGCGAGATTGTCTTCGACAATACCCACGAGGTCGATCCCCGGCTCAACCTGGAGGCCGATGTCAACCTGCCCCTGGCTGCGGACACGTCCCGAGTCGGCACGTCGGCCGGCGGGCTCACCTATCGAGAAATCACCGTGCGGGTACGTGGGCGCCTCTCCGAGCCCGAGATCATCGCGCCGGATTGGCTCGGGGAGCGCGGCTTTCTCATGGCGCTCAATCCATTCGAAGGCTCTGCGGCCCAGGGAGCCGCGGGCATTCTGACCACTGAACTCGAGCGTCTCGGCACGACCACACTCGGCGTAGAGACCATTGAGGTTCGACCCAGTGAGCGGGGCACGTACGATCAGGATGCTCGACTGCGCGTCGGCACGTACCTCTTGCCCGACGTCTATGTGTTTGGCGGGAGCGGCTACGATCCGACCAAGGGCACGGAAATTGGCTTCGAGTACCGACTCAAGAACTGGCTCACGGTCCAGGGGCAGCGCGGATTCGACAACGCATACAAGTTTGACCTCAATCTCAAGTGGGAGCTGAGCAAGTAGGTCTTATGCCACGGTGTGCCCGGCTTCGGAGATTCGGCCTCGCGTGTCTGCTGCTGTCGACTCTCCCAGGCGTGGTGGCGGCCCAGTACCGTCCGGACGACGCCGTGCGCCAGCGGCGCCGGGTGCTCGCGGCCAAGTCGGTCATTCGCTCCGTCACGGTGAGCGGACAGCAGCGATTCTCCAACAAGGAGATCCGCAAGCGGATGCACAGCAAGGTCAGCAGCCAATTCGATTTCATTCCGGGGTGGCCATCCCGCAGGCTGAGGCGGGACTCGGACCGTCTCGATTCGCTGGCCCTGCACAACTGGTACCACTCCCAGGGGTACCTCGACGTTCAGCTCGAACTGGACTACGCGTTCATCGATACGACCCAGAGGACCGCGGCGGTTCACGTGACCGTGTCGGAGGGCACGCAGACCCTCCTGGCCGGCGTCACCATGGAGGCCCCGGACCAGCCGGTCAATCGCGCGATCGAACCGGCCATGGGACGCTTCGAACTGGACCGACCCTTCAATCCCTTCCTGCTCCAGCAGATTCAGTTCGACATCAAGGAGGCGTACGCCAACACCGGCTACCCCTATGCCGTGGTGACCGCGGATACCACGTTCACGTTCAACCGCAGGCAGGTGCGCATCGCCCTGCGCTGCGATCCCGGACCACCGGTACGCTTCGGCGCCATCACGCTCCCCGAATTGAAGTGGACCAAGGAGAAGGCCGTGCGACGCGAGCTGACGTTTCGCTCGGGCTCCACGTACAGCCGCGCGGCGTTGATCAAGTCCGCGGTGTGGCCCTCCCTGCCGGGGCTCCTCGCCTCCGTGGCGCTGGGAGCGGTAGCCGGTTCG
>JAUVRN010000328.1 GCA_030597645.1 Candidatus Zixiibacteriota bacterium | reverse complement strand
TCTGGTACGCGGTGCCGCGGTGCCGCAGGAGGACGAGGAGCAGGAGGCGGCCGATCCCGTTGCCGTCGCCCTCGATGCCGATTCCGCCGATTCCGTCGCCGACGAGGCCGTCGACCTCGATGCCGAAGCCGCCGATCCTGTTGCCGTCGTCGACGAGGCCGTCGACCTCGAACCGCACGCCGGCGATGTCGCTCCGATACCCGGCCTCGACGTCATGGACGACGAACCGCGAGAGATGGCCGCGGTGATCATACCGCGAAGGGATGAGGCTTAATCGCTATCTGGCCCGGGCAGGACTCGGTTCCAGGCGCTCCGTTGAACAGATCATCCGTTCCGGACGGGTCCGGATAAGTGGTCGAACGGGTCTTCTTCACTCACGGGTAGATCCCGACACAGACACGGTCACGCTCGACGGCCGGCCGGTGAGGCTGCCTGTACAGGACAGCTACATCATACTGCACAAACCCCGCGGCTACACGACGTCCCGCAGCGACACTCACGCGGCGTCCACGGTCTATGAACTGCTCCCCGCCCGGTATCGTGCGCTTCCCTACGTCGGCCGACTGGATCGAGAATCCGAAGGCCTGCTGATCTTCACAGACGACGGCGATCTGAGCTACCGCCTCCAGCGTCCCGAATTCGGCGTCGAGAGGGAGTACGTGGTGTTCACCCACACGTCTATCTCCGCCGCCCTGATTCGCCGGATCCTGGCGGGTGTCGATATCGGCGACGGGGAACGGGCTCGGATTTGCCGGGCCAGCTTCGAGCCTCGTCGAGCGGGCGGCGGCCGGCTCCACCTGGTGTTGACTGAGGGCAAAAAGAGGGAAGTCCGCCGTATCTGCAGGGCCCTGGATATCGATATCCAGCGCCTTCTGCGGGAGCGCTTCGGTCCCGTTTCGCTGGGGCGCCTGGCCCCCGGCCAGGTGCGGGCCCTGACGGCTTCCGAGTGTGCCCGCTTGGCCTCGGCAGCCCAAAAACCGATTCCCAAACCCAGATCGAATTAGTATTATACGCGTTTGTGGCAATCCCTGGTGACGGCTGGGTAATCACGCTCGACGGACCTGCGGGTTCGGGCAAGAGCACCACGGCACGCCTCACGGCTGCCGCGTTGGGCTTTGTCTATCTCGACACCGGCGCGCTCTATCGGGCCCTTACGGTCCTCGCGCTGGAGGCAGGCGTAATGCCCGCCGATCATGAGGCGCTGGGATCGTTGGCGATATCATCCGAGCTGAACGTGCGCGCGGGAGAAGACGGGCAACGGATGTGGGCCGGTGATCGCGACGTGACCGACCGGCTGCGGACACCCGAAGTCGATCGGCACGTGTCGGCCGTTTCGGCGGTTCCGGAAGTGCGGGAGGCCATGCTGTCGGTTCAGCGTGGGCAGCGTCGTGCTCCCGGGTTGGTCGCAGAAGGACGCGATCTTGGAAGTGTCGTATTTCCCGACGCACACCTCAAGATCTACCTGATCGCCGATCTGGACGTGCGCGCCGAGCGGCGCGCGCGTGAGCGGCGGGCGTCGGGACACGTGACGGACCCGGCCACGGAGAAGCAGGCGCTGCAGACTCGCGACGAAACAGACTCGACGCGAGAGGTAGCGCCGCTGAGGCAACCGGATGGCGCCGTCGTGGTGGATACCACGTCACAGACGATCGAGGGCCCGGTGGCACGCGTCGTCAGCCTGTTCAGCGAGCTAAAGAGCCGTTGAAGACCCTGGTGTACTGGCTGACATGGATAACCGCGCGACTGGCCTTTGCGGTGTTCTGGAGGTACCGCGTCGAAGGGCTGCACCATCTGCCCCGGGATCGCGGTTTTATCGTTGCGGCCAACCACCGCTCCTTTGCGGAACCGGCCCTGATCGGGTGTACGGTACCCCGGCGGAATTTCTTCTTCGCCAAGCGAGAGTTGTTTGCGCAACCGCTGTTCGGGTTGTATCTGAGGGCGCTCGGCGCGTTTCCCGTGGATCGGGGCGGTGCGGACTTGCGTGCGATCCGCTACTCGATGGACGTGCTCAGGAAGGGTCGCGTGTTGGTGTTCTTTCCGGAAGGTACGCGGTCTCCGTCGGACGCGTTTCTGCCCGCGCAACCGGGCATTGGCATGATCGCGCTGCGGGCACAGGTGCCGGTGGTGCCGGCGTACGTGCAAGGCAGTCGCAGGGCGCGCGGCCGGTTGTGGGCGCCCAGGCCGGTGCGGCCGCGGTTCGGGCCGGCGGTGGAGGTGGCGGACAGCGGCTGGACCACGGATCGGGAAGGCTACCAACGCCTGGCTGATCTGGTGCTCGAACGCATCAAGGATAGTGCGAGAAGTATGGGTGAGACGGTGACGGAAGCGTCACGGTCCGCCGACCATGAATAGGTATTAAGGAGGATTTGGTTGCATGACGGATGTCACCACCGCGGAGACGGAAACACAGCAGTGGCCTGATTGGGTCACACGCCGAATGCAGGAGCGGCCCGATGATCTGTCCGGCTTCCGTGCCCGGCCGGGAGGACTGCGCGACGGCGTGCCGTGGGAGCCGCGGCGAGTGAAGGGCAATCGCGAGGGCGGAACCCGCATCGTACGGCCCACGGACGCCGAGACACAGAAGGCCATGGAGGCCGCGGAGCAAGCCGAAGGCGAATACAACCCCGAGGAAGAGCAGCGTCTCTCCGAACTGTATGAGCGCACGATTCAGTCGATCAAAGAGGGCGAGATCGTGCAAGGCAAGGTGCTCGCCGTCACGCGCGATGAGGTCATCGTAGATGTTGGGTTCAAGTCCGAAGGGGTGATCAATCGTTCGGAATTCCCTGCGGACCTGGAGATCGCACCGGGCGATCCGGTCGAGGTATTCCTCGAGGCCGTGGAAGACGCCAATGGCCAGCTGGTGCTCTCCAAGCAAAAAGCTGACTTCATGCGCGTCTGGGATCGCATCAAGGATGCCTACGAGAACAAGCAACTGGTGCGCGGCCGTCTGCAACGGCGAATCAAAGGCGGCGTCGTGGTTGATCTCTTCGGCGCAGATGCGTTCTTGCCCGGCAGCCAGGTGGCGCTCCGTCAGGTGTCGGATTTCGAAAACCTGCTCGGCACCGAGATGGAATTCAAGATCATCAAGCTCAACAAGAACCGTCGTAACATCGTAGTGTCCCGTCGCGTGGTTCTGGAGGACGAGCGCAGCAAGCTGCGCGAAACGCTGCTCAAGGAGATCGAAGTGGGCCAGATCCGCGAGGGCGTCGTCAAGAACGTCACCGACTTCGGTGTATTCGTCGACCTTGGAGGCGTGGACGGTCTGCTGCACATCACCGACATGTCATGGGGGCGTATTGCGCATCCCAGCGAGATCACCAAGGTGGGCGAGACCATCCAGGTGAAGGTGCTCGATTACAATTCGGAAACCACGCGCATCAGTCTCGGTCTCAAGCAACTCGAGCCGTATCCGTGGGAGAACATCGAGGCCCGCTACCCGCTCGGTTGCCGCATCAATGGCAGGATCGTCAGC
>JAUVRN010000055.1 GCA_030597645.1 Candidatus Zixiibacteriota bacterium | reverse complement strand
GCCTGATTCGGCCGGGGCATCTTGACCCACGAACATCAGCAACTCCGAAACCCACGCCTGGAGTGGCGCACCACCGACCTGTGAGATCTGATATGAAGAACCTCGTAGTAGTCCTGATCATGTTCCTCGTTGCCGTTCCGGCTGCAGCCCAGGACGCGCCCCAGCCCATTTCATCACAGACGGAAGGAATGGACGCGTACCCCGGGTATTTCGACTTTTACTGGGACGAGTCTGAGGGCAAGATATGGCTCGAGATTGAGCGGTTTGACGAGGAGTTCCTGTATGTGAACTACCTGTCGCACGGGCTTGGATCCAACGACGTGGGACTGGATCGCGGGCAGATCGGAGGCTCGTATGTCGTCTACTTCCGCCATATCGGACCCAAAGTCCTGATGATGCAGAAGAACTACGAGTATCTGGCGACCAGCGACAATCCGGATGAGGTGGCACTGGTTGACGAAGCGTTCGCCGTTTCTACGCTGTGGGGATTCGAGGTTTCTGCTGAAGAAGGTGATCGCGTGCTGGTGGATGCCACGGATTTCCTGCTGCGGGATGCGCGTGACGCGATCGGCTCTTTGCGCCGGTCGAAGCAGGGACGGTTCAAGCTGGATGCGAGCCGTTCGGCCATCGATCTGACCCGAACCAGGAGCTTCCCGCAGAACACCGAGTTCGAGGCCATCCTCACGTTCACCACGGATTCAGCCGGCAGTTACGTTCGCCAGGTCACACCCACGTCGAGTGCCGTTACGATGCAGCAGCACCACTCGTTCGTCCAGTTACCCGACGACGGTTTCACACCGCGCAGGCTGGACGTGCGTTCCGGCTACTTCGGGTTGGAGTACATGGATTTCTCAGCGCCGCTTTCAGAGCCTATTCGCAAGCGGTTCATCTCTCGTCATCGGCTTGAAAAGGTCGATCCCACCGCCGATTCGAGCGAGGCCGTAGAGCCGATCATCTACTACGTCGATCGCGGCGCGCCCGAGCCCATGCGTTCGGCGCTGGTCGTCGGTGCGTCGTGGTGGAACCAGGCGTATGCGGCCGCAGGCTACATCAACGCGTTTCAGGTCAGGCTGCTCCCCGATACGGCGGACCCGATGGACGTGCGCTACAACACGATCCAGTGGGTACACCGGTCCTCCCGCGGCTGGTCATACGGTGCTTCCATCATCGCCCCCCGTACCGGCGAGATCATCAAGGGACACATCACCCTCGGTTCGTTGCGGGCGCGGCAGGACTACCTGATCGCGGTAGGTCTCCTGCAACCCTACGGAGATGCGCCGGACTCCGTAGACCGGATGCAGGAGATGGCCCTTGCCCGCTTGCGACAGCTGTCGGCTCATGAAACAGGTCACACCCTGGGGCTCCGTCACAATTTCGCTGCCAGCTCACTCGATCGTGCGTCCGTCATGGACTATCCGTATCCGTACATAGAGATGGACTCCGCCGGCACCCTGGATCTGTCGCAGGCATACACCGAGGGCATCGGCGCGTGGGACAAAGCCACGATCATCTACGGCTATGCCGATTATCCCGGCGGAGTCGATGAGGACAGCGCCCTCACTGCACACCTGGACAGCGTGCTTGGCAGCGGTATGCGCTACGTCTCCGACGGCGATGCGCGCTCGGAGGGGAGCGCCCATCCCTATGCGCACCTCTGGGACAACGGGCCACACTCCGCCGAGGAGTTGGTGCGCCTCCTGGATATCCGTGCCAGACTGCTCGCGAGCTTCTCCGAACGCGCGATCCCGGAGGGCACACCCCTGGTCATGCTCGAAGAGACGCTGGTCCCGATCTACCTGTTCCATCGCTACCAGATCGAAGCCTGCGCCAAGTGGCTCGGTGGTGTGGACTATCGCTTTGCGGTTCGCGGATCCGGACCGCAGACCGTCACCCCGGCGCCGGCGGACGAGCAGTGGCGGGCATTCAAGGCACTGCTGCGCTGCATCGAGCCGTCGACCCTGGCCATTCCGGACACACTGTTGAAGCTGATTCCGCCTCAAACCACCGGAATACCCCGGTCACGAGAGATCTTCAAACGTCGCACCGGGTCCACGTTCGATCCGTACACCGCCGCCGACAACGCAGCGGACATTCCGATTCGCTTGATCCTCAACTACCAGCGCGCTGCACGGTTGGTGGAGCAGAAGGCCCGCGATAGTTCCTATCCCGGTCTGGCCGAGATCATCGACCGGCTGATCGCGGTTAGCTGGAAGCGGGAGAGACTGGGTGGTTACGATGCGGAACTGAGGCGCGTCGTGGACAACCTGGTGCTGCATCACCTGATCAGGCTGGTGGCCAACAAGAGTGCGTCCAACCAGGTGCGGGCCATTGCACGGCATCAGCTGCAAGGCTTGAGAACCTGGTGCGAAGAAAAGATAACCAATGTTCCCGACAAGTCACAGATGGCCCATCTGGAACGCGCGGTAGCCGAGATTGATAGGTTCCTGGCTGATCCGGCCGAGTTCGAATACTACGCACCACTCGATCCACCGGCGGGATCACCCATCGGTTCAGGACACGGTCTCGGCGGCTGCGACTGGGAGTGATCCCTCAGGGCGTCGCACACACGTCGCAGGGCGCGGAACCGCCCTTGAACACATAGTCTACCATGCCAATGATGTCGGCGGACGTAATCGTTCCGTTGCAATCCACATCACCGCACTCGAAGAACGGCTCGGGGTACGGCCCGCCCTTGAACACGCAATTCACCAGGTAGATCGCGTCGGCGGACGTGACGTTCATGTCCTCATCCACGTCGCCCGGCACTAAGTCCGTATTGGTTTCCGTGGCGTACATCGGACAGTGATCGCACACGTCGCCAAAACCATCCCCGTCCGTGTCCTCCTGCTGGGGATTGGCCAGGCTCGGGCAGTTGTCGTCGGCGCAGATGTTCTCCGGATGCCCGGGATCACCGAATCCGTCGCCGTCACCATCGGTACAGACCAGCTCGATGCCCGTGCGCTGCAGCGATGGGTCCCCGTACAGGCAAAAGTCGAACAGGTTCTGGTGGTGACAGTAGTGATCGTCCCAGAAGTTGTTCCAGTAGTATATCTTGGCATCGTACAGCGCCTGCCCCGTGGCGTCGCCGTCCGCTACCAGGTTGTCGAAGAAGTAGTAGTTGATCGTGCCACACTTCCCATCCAGTTCCGTCTGCCACCCGGCTGTGTAGTACGCGACGCGCGTGGCGGCTACCGTTCCGATGGCGCCGTTACGCAGCAGGGCCCGGGCGAGACTTTCCTCTTCCGGATAGGCGTTGTTGCACGAGGTCGCAAAGACGATCGACGGATGGTCGTCGTCGAGCGGTGCCAGGTTCCAGCGGTCGATGAAGAACGGAGTGGAGAGTTCGCCGTTGCCCGTCTCCGGTACACCGTCGCCGTCATCCCAGTCCCAGACCAGGCGGGCCGTCCCATACGGCGCTCCGTGACCGCCCCAGTTGACGATGCCGAACTGACCGGAGCCCCACACGTTGAGTACGCCCTGTTGCGTGATGGGGAAGTCATGGGGAATCGTGGTTGGGACCAAGCCTGCATCCTCATACATGCGTGTCAGCGGCCAGCCGGTGAAGATGTCTGTTCCCGTCAGTTCCACCAGGTTGGACATGTCGGTTTCCACGTAACGGCTGTCGTGATTCTGGTTCTCCAGCCACGCGAAACTGCCGAGCAGCAGGGCACTGCTCTTCCAGGCTCCCGTGTCCTGCTCGTAAGCTACGGTCTTCTCGCAGATGGCCTGCATCTCCGCGGCCGCGCTCCAGGGGATACGTCCTACGAATACCTCCGCGGTGAAGTCCACGGCATCCTGTCCGTATTCCCCATAGTACCCGTCGCCATCCGAGTCCCAGTCGCCGGTCAGATCGGCGTAGTAGTAGTCGGTGGGTGGACAGAACCACTGATCATAGCCGTGATTGGCCGAATCGGAAAAGCACTGGCGCATGGGCACCAGGTCAATGTTGCCGGCCATCAATACGTACTCGATACCCCACTCCGCATACTTGTCGATGAGGAAGTTGCGGATCCTCTCTACGAGGTCGAAGCCCTGGTACTGACCGTTGATCCATGACGTGGTCACGACCTGTACGCCAAAGCCGATCTGACGCTTCCACAGCGCCAGTGGCTCCACGGCATCCGTGAGCGATTCGTCAGTGACGATGACATAATTGTACGACTGGCTTGCTGCTTCCGCCGTGCCGGGCGATGCGTACCAGCGTGCCGCCTGCGAGTAGTTCATCAGGAGTTGAGCCGCTCGATCGGCGCCGCGATCGTCGGTAAGCAGTTCCACGTCGTGAAACTGCGCGGGCCGGTCGTACTGAATCGTAACTTCCAGAATAGGGGTCAGGGTGAGCGTGCCGGAGACCGGCCGATACGAGAGCGGACGATAGGCAATCCGCACAAACCGGTACTTACGCAGCGCGCCCTCCCCCAGGAAATCTCCAACCGCCTGCGGGTATGGATCATCCACGCTGTAGCAACTCTGGTAGTTCCGTTCCCATTCATCCAGGCTGCGTCCAACACCAACGGGGTCGTCGATCAACGGGATGGCGGCTCCGGCTGGCTGGATATGGTATGTGCCGCCGAGTTCCTGCCCGGCTGATGGCCGTATATCCACGGATGTCACCCGCGCGCCCGGCGGCAGCGCTACGCAGCACACCAGCTGCGGCAGTGCCGGTTTGCCGGATGCCAGCAGCTGGCCGAAATCGGCCATCACAACTCGCTGCTGCCCGTCGCCGGCATCGATGATCTCGTACGCCTCCGCTTCGAGCCTGACCGTCAGCTCTTCAGCATGGGCACTGTAATTGGGGAGAATGATTCCACTGACCAGCACGATGGCGCTCAGCATGGTGAGCGCCCGGTAATAGCGATGCATCATTTCTGCCCCCAGTTGTGGATGCACGTCCAACGTCGGCAAAATCGACCGGTCCCGAAAAGAGATGCTCAGAAGGGCGGCCTCTTCTTATGATCAAGCTAGTCCTTACATCAGATCAGTCAAGAAATTCTGGCTCCACGGCAACGAGGTACAGATGGAAGATCAACAACGCTCCATGGATGGGAATCGGACACTCTGGGACGCGTGGACGGACGTACACGAGAAGTCCGAGTTTTATGATGTCGAGGGCTTTCTGGCAGGACGGTCACGGCTCAAGCCGATCGAGAAGCGTGAACTGGGCGACCTGCGAGACAGGACCATGCTGCACCTCCAGTGCCACTTCGGACTCGACACGTTATCCTGGGCCCGGGAAGGTGTGAGGGTAGTTGGGGTCGACTTTTCCGAGAAGGCGATTCGCCTGGCTCGATCATTGAACGAACGTGCCGGACTGGACGCCCGATTCCTGTGTAGCGACGTGTACAGCCTGCCGGGCATGCTCGACGAGACAGTCGACGTGGTCTTCACGTCATACGGTGTGCTTTGCTGGTTACCGGACCTGGAGAAGTGGGCAGAGACGATCGCCCATTTCCTTAAGCCCGGCGGCACGTTCTACATGGTCGAGTTTCATCCGTTTGCCAACATGTTTGACAATGAGGATGGTACGAGCAACTGGAGGATGACCGAGCCGTACTTCCACAACACGCAGCCCACGGAATATCCCAATGAGGGCTCATACGCCGACACGGAGGCACAGGTTAATCTACCGTCGTTTGAATGGGCTCACCCGATCAGTGAAGTGATCACGTCGTTGATCGATACCGGATTGACGCTGGAGTTCGTGCACGAGCACCCTCACTCCACCTATCAGCAATTTCCCTTCTTGAAGAAACACGGCGAATGGGACTGGCGGCCACCCGAGCAGATGGGGCAGCCGCCTCTACTCTATTCGATCAGGGCGCACCGGGAATAGAATCGGTCGCGATTACAATACTGGGAACTTGACTGGTTTCTCAACTGTTGTAATGGAATGAGCGGCGGATCGGAAAAGCAGTTGTGTGCACGATCTGCCGCTCTACCTTTACGCCGTGCCAGATCGCACCATGCTTCATTACCAGATCGAGTCCAAAATCGGTGAGGGCGGGATGGGCGAAGTGTATCTCGCCACGGACACCAAACTGGACCGCCGGGTCGCGCTGAAGTTCCTTCCCGAATCGCTGCACCGCGATGAGGAGGCCCGCCTGCGTCTACTGCGTGAGGCCAGGGCCGTGTCCAAGCTCAGCCACGCAAACATCGTCACGATCTACGCAGTAGAGGAACACGAGGGCCGCGACTTCATCGCCATGGAGTACATCGACGGTCTCATTGTATCCGACTACATCCAGCAGAAGAACCCATCGCTTCGTGACCTGCTGGGCATCGGTATCGGAGTGGCCCAGGGGCTTCAAAAGGCACACGAGGCCGGTATCGTGCACCGCGATCTCAAGCCCGGCAATATCATCGTGGACAGGGACGGCAAGGCCAAGATCCTCGACTTCGGAGTGGCCAAGATCGAGGGGGCGACGCGGCTGACAGAAACGGGCTCCACGGTCGGAACCATCGCCTACATGTCGCCGGAACAGACTCAGGGCTCCGATGTAGATGCGCGATCCGACATATTTTCGCTCGGTGCGATTCTGTACGAACTGATCGCCGGTCAGGCTGCATTTCGCGGTGAGCACAAGGCCGCAGTACTCTATGCGATCGCCAATGAGAACCCCGATCCGGTAGCCCGCTTCAAGAGTGATGCCCCGGACGAGCTGCAGCGCATTCTGACCAAGTGCCTGGAGAAAGACCCGAACAACCGCTACCAGTCCACGGCGGACCTGGTCACCGATCTCAAGCAGTTGAGAAGGGCCATGGCAGGATCCTCGGCCACGGTGACCGGGGTTACGACTACCGCCCAGTCTGCTCCGTCCCGACCGTCGAGGAACCTGCTGGTAAGCGGCGGGATTGCGGTCGTGTTGTTGATCCTGGCACTGGTTTTCAAACCGTGGAACATATCGATTCAGCCCACCCAGGAAGCGGTGGCCGTTGAGAATCGCCTGGCGATCATGTACTTCGACAACATCGCAGATTCAGACGACACTCAGCGCCTGGGCGAGATCGCAGCCAATCTCCTGATCACCAACCTGTCCGAATTGAGTCACCTTGACGTCGTCTCCAACCAGCGGCTGTACGATCTGCTGAAACAGCTCGGCCACGAGGGAGAAACCCAGATCGATCGTCAGACCGCCAGCGAAGTGGCTCGGCTGGCACAGGCCCGGTGGATGCTGCAGGGAAGCATCCTGCAGACATCGCCCAGCCTCGTCGTTACAGCCCAGATCGTGGACGTGACCAGCGGCAGTGCGGTGGCATCGCAGCGGGTGGACGGCGAAGAGGGTTCCAGCATCTTTGCCCTGATCGACGAACTTACGACCGAGGTCAGAGCGGATCTCGAGCTTCCTGCAGGCGAGACGGCCACCACCGTCCTCTCCCTGGCCGAAAACATGGCCACGTCACCCGAGGCGTACCGGCATTTCCTCGACGGCGTGAAGCTCCATTACCAGTATCGACATGAACAGGCTGCGAAGAGTTACGGGAGAGCGATCGAGTTGGACTCCACGTTTGCCATGGCCTATTACAGCTGGGCGACCATGGTGAATACGAACGACCGACCACTGGCCCAGGAGCTCTCGGGCAAGGCCATGGATCACATCGACCGGGCGAGCCCACGTGAACAAAACCTGATCAAGGCGTTTGACGCGAGCATCAACGAGCGCGATCCGGAGATGGCGCTGCGTATTCTCACGGATCACGTATCGAAGTACCCGGCCGACGTCGAAGGCTGCTTTGCCCGTGCCTTCGCATTTCGCAATCTCGACCAACTCGACTCTGCCGCCGCGTGTCTCGAACGCGTGCTGGAGCTCGATCCCATGCACAAGGAAAGCTACAATCAGCTTGCGTACCGTTACCATGACCTGGGCAAGTTCGATCAGGCGATCTGGGCCATCAACAAGTACATCGAACTCGCACCGAACGAGCCCAATCCCTACGACTCTCGAGCCGATCTCTACGCATTCCAGGGCATGACCTCAGAAGCCCGCAGACTCTACGCTCAGGTTCTGGAAATGGATCCGGATTTCTTTCCGTCACAGATCAAGCTGGCCTGGATGATGGTGGTCGAGCAGGATTACGATTCTGCCAGGCAACAGATACAGCCATTACTTAACCACTCCATGGGCCTGATTCGCAGTGATGCCCGCTTCCTGCTGGCCGTCATTTGGACCTACCAGGGCAAGTTCCGTGAGGCCTTGAAAACACTGGATCAGGGCATTGCCGCCAACGAGCTTGAAGGCCTCGATCGCTATCTCGACGATTTTCTCTGGGCCAAGACCCTGATCCAGGCCGAACGGGGCGACACGGCGACGGCGGTGGCTCTGGCGCGGGAGGCACCGAACATACTGAAAGATGACGATCTGATCGGACATCAGTGGATGCACTATTTGAGCCTCGTGTTACTCGCCTCTACGGGTGACACCGCTCAGGCACATCACGAGCTGGAACGGATTGAGCAGCTGGTCACGAAAGGCGGCGAAACCCCTGATAAGTCGGACGCGTATCAAGCAGGTCTGGCAGCCCTGGCCGAAGCAGGCGGAGACTATGCTGCGGCCACTGACCATCGCGAAGAGGCCGTCCGTCTCTCAAGTAATTTCTTCAACCGCTTTTACCTTGGCCGTTCCTATCTTCGAGCGGGGCGTCTGAGTCACGCCGTGGACACGCTGGCCTCCGTGTCACGCAGGTTCGATGAATCCCGTGCATACGCAACCATCGAGCAGGTCACCGTACACTACTCCCTCGGTCTGGCCTACGAGAGCTCCGGCTGGGCAGACAAAGCCATCGAACAGTACGAGACGTTCCTGGGGATCTGGAGAGATGCGGACCCCGGCCTGGCCAAGGTTGCAGACGCCCGGGCACGACTGGAGCGCCTGAGCGCCTCTTCCTGAACCGGCTTCGAACCCGATAACGGGTTGTCTCACACTCCTGGGCGGCTACATTTACGGTCTGTCCGGTACGATCCTCATAAGGCTTTACTCGAGAAGGACTATCCTCCATTCTAAACGGCGAGATGAAGAGCCGAATCCAAAGTGCAGGCTCCGCGATT
>JAUVRN010000143.1 GCA_030597645.1 Candidatus Zixiibacteriota bacterium | reverse complement strand
CGTCGACGGGAAATGGCGAAGTGGCCATCGAGCAGTACCAAAAGCTCCGATCGCTGGGCCAGGCTGCGGGGGACGAGGCGGCCGTACTCGAGGCTCTGCGCAGGCTCGCGGAACAGTACCGCATCATGGGTGATCTGGATGAAGCCCTGTCGCTGGGTCGTGAGGCCGTGGAGGGCGCGACGCCCGACTCCGCGGATCGCATCGAAGGTCTCAACACGCTGGCCTTCGTGCATGCCGCGCGCGGGGAATATCTCGACACGGTCCGCCTGTCCGGGGAAGCGCTGAACCTGGCCCAGGCTTCACGTGACGTGCGCAATCAATCGGTCAGCCTCAGCCAGGTTGGACACGCGTACTGGCACCTGGGCGACTTCGCGCAATCCGCCCAGAATCTCCAGCAGGCGCTGGATGTGCAACGCGCCATCGGGGATCGCCGCGGCCTCGCCACATCGCTCAACTTCGTCAGCCTGGCATACTGGAAGACCGGTGAGCTGGAGCGCGGCCTGAGCAGTCAGTTCGAGTCGCTCCAGGTCAAGGAACAGATCGGAGACGTTCGGGCCGTGCCGGGCAGCCTCAATGCGCTGGGCGCCATCTACCGCGAGATCGGTGATCTGGGGCAGGCCGAGCAGTACCACCAGAAGTCGCTGGCCATGGCAAGGGATCACGGCAATCGCGGTTCGCAGTGCGACAGCCTGCGCGACCTCGGACTGGACTACCTGTTGCTGGGCGACCTGGAGCGATCGCGCGCATACCTCGACGAGGTGCTGGACCTGGCACGCACCCACGGGTATGCATGGTACGAAACGCGTGCCTGCACGACGTTTGCCGAGCTCGAATTGGTGAAGGGGCATTTGGATGACGCCCGCCGCTGGTCGGACGAAGCCCTGGCCCTGGCGCGCCGGCTGGAGGCGCAGGAACTCCTGGTGGAGGCGCTGTGGTCGGGCGCCCGGGTGGAACATGCGGAACGTCATTTCGATGCCGAAGCGAAGCTCTTGCAGGAAGCCATCTCGATCGCGGTGCAGATTGGGTATCGCGCGCTGCTCTGGCAGATCAAGCACGATCTGGCCCTCTGCGAGCGGGAACGGGGGAATGCACAGGAAGCCGATGGGCTGATCGATCGGGCCCGCACGATCGTAGACGAGATCGCAGGCAGCATTTCCGACGAAAAGCTGCGCACCATGTTTCTGCAGTCCGAGCGTGTGCAGCGACTGAAGAGTTAAGACCGAAGTGTTAGGACCGAAGAGTTAAGGCTGAAGAGTTGATACTGAAGAATTGGGACTGAAGAGTTAACACAAGAAAAGCCCGACACGTCCGTGCCGGGCTCGAAGTGTAACGCCACGCTTCAACAGGCTGCCAGTGTTCTGAGTCAGAACGCGGGCTACTTGCTGTACTTCACCGAACAGCCGTAGGACTTGGTCCAGTCCGTTTCCACCTCTTCACCGTCCATGGAGGCGTCCAGCGCGAGCTGCACGTAGTTGGTCGCGCCCTCGATGTCGGCGATCTTGGTAGACGGATGATCGTCGATGGCGCCCGCATAGACCAGCGTGCCCTCCGGATCGATCACGAACATGTGAGGAGTGGTCTTGGCCTCGTACATGCGCCCCACGGTGCCGTCGGCGTCGATCAGGTACGCGGACGCGTTGCCGCCTTCGGCCTTGATGCGCTTGGCCAGGTCGTCGCCGTCAAAGTAGCCCTGTTTGCCCGGGGCGGATGAACAGATCGACAACCAGACCACTTCCTTCTCCTGGTAGGCCGCCTGCAGTGTCTGCATGTTCTTGGAGCCATAGTGTTTCTTGACGAACGGGCAGTCGAAGTTGACCCACTCGAGGACCACGTACTTGTCCGCGTAGTCCGACAGGTAGTGCGTCTCGCCATGCGCGTCCACCAGCGTAAAGTCCGGGGCCTCTTCTCCAATGGTTGCGTGTCCGTGGTCATGCGTGTCGCCTGCCACCGCCATGGTCACTGCGGTCAGCAGAAGGAGGGTCAGGATCGCCGTGATGCGTTTCATGTTGTTTTCCTTCTGGTGTTCTGAGTCAACGAACTTCTGACTCCGGACACCGGGGTTCACGTTGTGTGTTTCGGTTTCAGCTTTCCATATCTTTGAGGGCGTCCAGCACGATGCCGGGCGTGAGAATCTCGGGCAGGAATACTGGATTCTGCGTTTTCCCGTCGTAGAGAACATAGAGCGGTACGCTGGAGCGGCCGTACTCGGCCAGCGCGCGGGTGATGGTCTCGTTGCGCCTGGTCCAGTCCGCTTTCATCAGCACCACGCCCAAGTCCCGGAAGCGCTGCTGGACGTCATCGGTGTCCAGGGCCACGCGCTCGTTCACCTGGCAGCTCAGGCACCAGTCCGCCGTGAAGTCTATGAACACCGGTGTTCCGGCGGCGCTCAGCGCTCTGGCGCGCTCGGGTGAGTATGGCTCCCACGCAGAGTGCACGTCCGGAGTGTCGGTGTCTGTCGCCAGCATGTCCACGCTGAGGATGCCCCAGCCGATGGAGGTCGCACTGAGAATCAGCGCGACGACGGCCGCGACGATCCGGACCGGTGTCCCCCTGGCCACGGTGCCCCAGCGACCCCAGATCCATGCGGCCAGTCCCAGCAGCACGAACATGCTCAACAGGACCGTCACGGCTTGAGCACCGCTCTGGTTGCCCAGCACCCACGCCAGCCAGACTACCGTGGCCATGAGCAAGAAACCCATGAACTGCTTGAGCGTCTCCATCCAGGCGCCGGGCCGCGGTACGAACCGCAGCATGGCCGGTGCGGCAGCCAGTACGGCGTAGGGAAGAGCCAGCCCCAGGCCCAGGAACGTGAATATCAACAGCGAGACCACCGGAGGCTGAATCAGCGCGTATCCCAGTGCTGAGCCCATGAAAGGGGCCGTGCACGGTGTGGCGACAACGACGGCGAGGATGCCGCTGATGAACGCGCCCAGGCTGCCCGCTCGCGATCCGGCTCGTGAGGAGCCGAGACCCATCAGGGAGGTACCGATTTCGCACACGCCGACGAGGCTCAGGCCGAGCAGGAACACCAGGCTGGCGCGGCTCCCCACGAAGGTGGGGGACTGTAGCTGGAATCCCCATCCAAGTTGTTCGCCTGCGGAGCGCAGGCCGAGCAGTACGCCGGCGCGCACCCAGAATGCAACCAGGACGCCCAGCGTGTACATGCCGCCGTGCGCGACGGCTGTCCGCCGCGCCTCGCCCGCGCCCTGGATCAGGCCCATGACTTTGAGTGACAGGACCGGGAGGACACACGGCATGAGGTTGAGAATGATGCCGCCCAGGAATGCAAAGAGCAGCGACTTCCAGATGCTGCCCGACAGGGACGTAGAGCCGGCCATCGAACTCGATTGCGGCTGGCCGCCCACCGCTGCGTCAAACGCGATCGCTTTTTCCGAACCGCTTCCGCGCCAGCCGATGGAGCTGTAGAGCACGCCCGCGATGCGTTCGAGTTGATCGCTGCTGTTGCGCGCTCGCATGATCGTGAGGCGATACTCGTCGCCGAGTCTGTCCAGCGGTTGTTCCGCCGCGTTGGCGATCAGGGTGGTGGCGTAGGGAAGGAAGTAGACCTCGCCCAGGTCGCCGGTCCACCAGTCGGGTGGGGTCAGCGTCAGGACGATCTCGGTTTCCAAAAGTGATGCACGTACCTGCCAGCCCGACTCTGCCACCGGCAGGCGGTCGCGTGTGGCAGCGAAATCATCAGTCCAGCGCGGATCCGGTTGGGCACCGTCCTCGGACACCGATGCGGTCAGAGTCAGCGCGGTGCCGCCCGGTATGCAGGCACCTTTGCAGACGAGCCACTCCACGTCGGCAGCGATGCGGACCTCTGAGCCGAGGGTCAGATCGGGCGGCGTTTCGATGCGCGTGAGGAGCATCACCTCGTCGTGGTATCCGTAGCTCACGAGCGGGGGTTCGACGACCCGCTCGGGGTAGGGCCACTGGATTTCCCCGGCCGTGAAGCCTTCGGGCAGCTTCCAGTGAATTACGGGCGGAAGACCGGCGTCTCCGGCGTTGCGCCAGTTGACGTGCCAGCCCTCGTCCATCTGGAGCCGGAGCGCCACCCACAACGGCTGACCTGGAGTGATGGCGAGGTGCTCACCGATCCGCTCAGCCTCGATGCGGCCTTCTCGCACGGGCTCGGCGCCGGCCGGGGAAGCGGCCAGGGCCAGAGACAGGAGCGTCCAGGACGGCAGGGCGCAGAACTGGATCCAACGGGAGATCTTCTGGATTACTAGAAACATGTACATTCTCTTAAACGACTTAGGCCGGGGAGGGTTCCACGACAGGCCAACGTCGGCTTTTTGCTGGTGCATCGGTCCCAGGGCCTGTAAACTCCCGGAACCTCGCAGCGCCAATGAACACCCAACCGGAGGATTCACCAATTGCATTCTGTTAGACTCAGTCTGCTCCTGTCGATCCTCTTGCTGCCTGGCTCTCTGTATCACCAACACCACCCCGGCCGGGGGGGCCACGGCCTGGACCACAGCCGCACCAGGAAAAGGAGAACGATGTCGTGAGTCCAAGTCAGTCTATTAGATGGACCATGGCCCTGCTGTTCGCGGGGCTGATCGGATGCAACAACCCGCAGACGGAAACCGCCCTGACCAGACAGGAAGACACCATGACCGACACGACCACACAGAAACCGACGGAGATTCCTCTGCGGTCCATCAGCGGCGATACGCTCACACTGGCCCACCTGGGCGGCAAGGCGTTCCTCGTCGTAAACGTAGCGAGCAAGTGTGGCTTCACACCGCAGTACGACGGCCTGGAAGCTCTATACAGCCAGTACAAGGAAAGCGGGCTCGTAGTGGTCGGACTCCCGTGCAACCAGTTCGGTGGCCAGGAGCCGGGCACCGAGGCGGAGATCCTCGAGTTCTGCCAGAGCAACTACAGTGTGACCTTTCCGATGATGGCCAAGCTTGAAGTAAAGGGTGAAGGTCAGCACCCCCTGTACAGATACCTGACCCGCGACTCCGATCGTCCCGGCGAGATCCAGTGGAACTTCACCAAGTTCCTGCTGGACCCCGACGGAAAAGTGGTTGCCCGCTTCGAGCCGCAGGTGAAGCCTGAGGCCGAGGTCGTCACGAGCTCGATCAACAAGCTCCTGTAACCGCGGCCGCCGGGGGGGCGGTGCGGCCATCCAACGAGACGTTCACTTGCTACGCCATGGAGGAACTCGCATGAAACGCATCCTGCTGGCCGGCGTTGCAGCCGGCCTGACCATGTTCGTATGGGGCTTCATCTCGCACATGTTTCTGCCCATCGGAGAGATGGGCGTCGACGTGATGCCCAATGAAGCCGCCGTTGTCAGCGCCTTGCAGCTCTCCATCACGGAGCCGGGATTCTACCTCTTTCCTTATGAAGGCTCCACGGGTACGGAGGCCGAGGTAGAGGCGCATATGGAACGATACAAGGCCGGACCGCGGGGCGTGCTGGTGTACAACCCCGAGGGCGGCGATCCCATGATGACGCGCTCGCTGGTCGGGGAGCTGATCTTCAACATCCTGGCAGCACTGTGCGCGGGCTGGATCGTCTCCCGGATTCCCGGGGGAACGGGTGACCGTGCCTGGTACGTGGCGTTGCTGGGGATCATCGGGTGGATGTCGATCTCTGCCTCGCACTGGCTCTGGTACGGTTTCCCGTTCGATTATGTCCTGGGTGAACTCATCGGAAACCTGGTCGGCTGGTTCCTGGTGGGCCTGGTGCTGGCCAAGATGATCCAGGCGCCGGCGCCCGCACGGGCCTGAGCCTGCCCAGCTCTCACAAAAACGAAGGCCCGCAGAGCATATCTGCGGGCCTTTCGCTTGAACCGGGTCGATGAAGTATTACTTCAACAGTGTCATGCTCCTGGTCTCGCGGAACCCT
>JAUVRN010000369.1 GCA_030597645.1 Candidatus Zixiibacteriota bacterium | reverse complement strand
CGTGTGGCGTGCCGGACGGCGTGGGCCGCCGACGTTATTGGGGGAACGCCGACACGGCTTCTTCGACGGTTTCGTAGTCGTCGAAGACCGTTACCAGCTTGGTGATCGTTAACAGGCTCTGGATTTTTTCCGTCACGTTGGCCAGCTTGAGCTCTCCATTGGCTTTGCGCAGCGTGGTCAACGTCGAGATGAGAATCCCGAGGCCGGTGGAGTTCATGTAGTCCACTGCGGCCTGGTCAATGACGACGCGCGTCTTGCCCTGATCGATGAACGACTGCAACTGGTCTTTGAGTAGCGTAGCGTCCGGGCCGCCCAGGATCTTTCCCTTGGGTTTGAGAATGACCACCCCGTCCCGTTCCTCGTACGACAGCTTCATGGGCTTCCTTTACGTGACGCACCTGCGGAAGTTGCGACCGCGGGCGGTGAAAAGAGATTCTTCAGTTTTTCCCACGATCCCTGCGGGATGGCGGGAGGTTCCGCGGACATGGACGCGGTGACGCGGGCTACCGGGGGCGTGACGAACGCGCCCTGCTCGGCCGATGCCCACAGCGCCACAAGAGCCGTGGTCCAGATGAGCACTTTAAGTGTACGCACCATCCCCCCTGTGCCGCTTCCACTCCAGCGACCTTGCTGGCAGGCGGCAAATATGACCGCCCCCGCGGAGAGCGTCAAGCCTTTTCAGCGTCGAGCAGAACGGTCTCTACGGAGCCCTGGTTCACGCGCGAGAAGGAGAGGTACTCGAGCTCCATGGACATGTTTTCCGTACGCAGGCAGACGTCGTCGGGGACTTTGAGATTGACCGGCGCAAAGTTGAGCATGGCTTTGATCCCGGCCCGCACGCAGCGATCGGCTACATCCTGTGCCGCGTGAGCCGGCACGGCAATGACCGTGATCTCGATCTTGGAAGCCTTTAGCTCCGACTCGAGGTCGGCGATGTCCGAGACCATGATCCCTTTGTGGTTGGAGCCGATCTTTCGCTGGTCATTGTCGAAGATGCGGCGGATGTGAAAGCCCTGGCGCTGGAATTCCTTGTAGGCGACCAGCGCGGAGCCGATGTTCCCGACACCGATGAGCGCCACATTCCACATGCGATCGATGCCCAGGATCCGTGCGATTTTGCCGCGCAACTCCGAGACGGGGTAGCCCAGCCCCCGCGTACCGAAGCTTCCGAAGAACGAGAGATCCTTGCGCACCTGGGCCGGCGTCAGGCGCTCGCGTCGCGCAAGTTCCTTGGATGACACTGTGTGATATCCCTCGGCTTCCAGTCGGGCGAGGGCGCGATAATAGATCGATAGCCGCCGGATCGTCGACTCGGAGATACGCCGGGTCCGGGGCTTCTTCGGTGTCGTGGTATGTGAACTCATTCACAATAAAAAAGAACTCATGACCGGGGGCGTCAAGGCCAAAGCCCGGGCGTTTGGTCACGCCTGATCCGTGGGAGGGCCGGTTTCCCGTTGCACAGGCCGGGCCGCCTGCTTTCTTGGCTCTTTCCACTGAGAATGTCTATGGCACGTCCTCACAGCGAGTTAATGGTCTCGGTCTCCGGCATACGGGGCATTGTCGGCGACACGTTTACGCCCGGGGTGGTCCCGCGCTTCGTGACGGGCTTCGGGCGGGACCTGGCGCCCGGCTCCCATGTGGTGATCGGTCGCGACTCGCGCACCTCGGGGCCGTGGATAGAGGATCTAGCGGCCGCCCAGCAACGCGCAATGGGTCACAATGTCACGGTCATCGGCCTGTGTGCCACGCCGACCGTCGGCTATGCGATCCGGTCCTGTGGCGCCGATGGCGGTATCATGGTGACGGCCAGCCACAATCCTGTGCAGTGGAACGCCCTCAAATTCCTCGGTGCAGACGGGGGTTTCATCCGTCCGGCTGTGGCCCGGCGAGTCTTTGCCGCGGCCCGGTCATCAGAGCCGCCGCCCTGCGCCGACTACCGCCATGTGGGTCGTAGGCTTGACGATCCTGGCCTCGCCGAGACGCATCTGAGCGCAGTGGAGCGACTGATTCAGCCGCGTCGCCGCCGCCGTTTTCACGTGGTGCTCGACACGGTGAACGGTGCAGGCTCGGTCCTGTTGCCCCGGTATCTCAAGGGCCAGGGCTGCCGCGTGACGCAGATCAACGGCGAACCTACCGGTTTGTTCAGCCATCCTCCGGAACCGCTGCCGGCCAATCTGCGCCAGCTCGGCAGGGCCGTGAGGGCCCAGGGAGCCCACTTCGGTGTGGCCGTCGATCCCGATGCCGACCGCCTGGCGTTCGTCGACGAGCGCGGACGCCCCCTGGGCGAAGAACTGTCGCTCGGTCTGGCCGTCGCGTTTGTGCTTTCATGGCGTCCCGGTCCCGTGGTGGTCAATCTCTCCACGTCGAGAGTGTGCGAGGACCTGGCCCGGGCCAGCGGCCAGCGTTTCTACCGTACGCCGGTGGGTGAGGCCCACGTGGCCCAGAAGATGAGCAGCGTGGGGGCTCACATCGGCGGCGAAGGCAACGGAGGTGTAATCTACCCGCTCCTGCATCCGGGACGCGACGCCCTGGTGGGACTGGCTCTCGTGCTGGAACTGCTCCGGCGAGAGTCCAAGCCTCTTTCGGCCGTGGCTGCGGCACTGCCTCAGTGGGTGCTCGTCAAGACCAGTGCACCGCGCCCGCGCGACTACGAGGCCCGCCTGAAGAAGTTTCTGGCTGCGCTCCCGGCCGGGCGAGTGGACCGGCGCGACGGTATCCGCGTCGATTGGCCCCACGGCTGGATTCATATGCGCAAGTCCAACACAGAGCCGATCGTGCGCATCCTGGCCGAAGCGCGCACGGCCCGGGCGGCTCGAACGCTCATCGACGATGTCCACAGGAGACTGAAACTGTGATGCTTCCTTGCCCCGCCCCGTCGTCGGCGGTCCCGAAGAGAATCATTCGAACCGCGATCATCCCTGTACTGCTGGGTACCGCGTGCCTGTTCGCGTGTACGGCTCAGGAGGAGACGGACAGCACAGTCGCCGAAGAGAATCCCTCACTGCGTCATGCCGACGAAGTTCATCTGGCCAACCTTCGCCAGTGGACGGGGGGCGGACAGAACGCGGAGGCGTAGTGCTCGTCGGACGGCACGCAGCTGATCTTTCAGGCCATGCGGGACTCGATGGAGTGCGATCAGATCTATACCATGACCGTGGACGGAGCGCAGCAGACCATGGTGTCCGGCGGTCTGGGACGCACGACGTGTGCGTTCTTCGCGCCGG
>JAUVRN010000194.1 GCA_030597645.1 Candidatus Zixiibacteriota bacterium | reverse complement strand
CGGCAACCCACACGTTGGCTCAGTCGTCGTCAGCCGCGAGTCGCCCGTTTACGGTCACCGGAAAGTGGTCACTCTGAATGCGCCTGAAGCGGTCGTAGTCACCGTCGGCCAGATCCTGGTGCACGATAGCCACCGACTGTTCGATCAGTGCCCGCGGGCCACGCATGGCCTTGGTGCAGATCACGTAACCGAGCCGGCTGGCCGGCTGGAGGGGCACGCCACCCAGACGGGTAAAGGGATACGCCCGGTCCGCCAGCACGTCCCAGCTTTCCAGCTCCATGTTCTCAAGGTATTCCTCGCGATCGAGGTCGAAAAAATCAAGGTTGAGATCCCCGGCCAGCACGATGTCCGTTTCTCCGCCAAGCGACCCGCCTTCCCGACGCAGTATCACAGTGAGCGTATCGACCAGTAATGCCAGTGCACTGTCGTGGTTGCGGTCGTTGGCCCGGCCCGAAGCCAGGTGCAGCCCAACGATCATCAGGTCATTTTGCGCCGCGCCCGCGGCGAGAAGCGTGAACCTGGCCACCAGGGGATCGCGTGGAAAGAGATCCTCACCCTGGACACGCATCTCGGGATATGTGATCTCAAAGGCGGTATCGAGGTGTGCACGGCTCGTGTCCCAGAGGATGGCCACGTGCTGCTGGCCGCCCGATTGCGAGACCACATACGCATATTGCGCACCCAGGTAACCACTCAGTCGTTCCAACTCGATAGACTCCGGGAAGCCGGACGAACTACTCACTAGGGACTGCGCGTTGATCTCATTGAGAACCAGAATGACCGCGTCGAGATCATTCTTGATCACGTCAGCCAGTACGCGGTAATCCGCATCCGTCCGCGGCCCGTAGTGCGGCCCGCCCGCGAAGAACTCGGGAAACCCGCGCGCCTGACGGTCATGCAGATACTCGATGTTCCACGTACCGATGGTGTAGCTATCGCTTGACAGGTTACTAACAGGCTCAACCGGAAATTCGGGCGCACAGCCCCACAAGAGTAGAGTGCAGAGTGTGAGTGTGAACGTGCGGACGATCATGGATACACCACGGCAACAATTCGTCTGCCCGCTATTGTAGATCGCATCACATTGATCATCGGCGTACGGGATGTGACGATGAGTCTCCAATCAGTTGAACCTTGGTGCTGCCGGCGAGCGCGACCGCGGCATCTCTGTAGCGATCGAAGCTCCGGCAGCCACCCCCCGGAGCCTCGCGGCCTTGGAGGAGTCGTCACACGCAGCCGGCCGGGCACAGCAAGCCCTGCCGGTTTTTTTTGGGTCACAACGGGACTCTGTGTACGGGAGCCCTCCTGCCCGAATCGAGTCGCCTTGCCCCTGCCATCCCCAGACAATATCCTGATTCGACCGCTCAGCACGCGGTCTGTCGACACAGCAAGGATCTGATCTTTTGGAGGTTTACAGATGAGTCTCTATAGAGTCCCGACCCCGGCCAACGAGCCCGTGCACGATTACGCACCCGGCTCCGCCGATCGCAAGGCGCTCAACGCATCGCTCGCGCAATTGAAGAAGAACCCGATCGACATTCCCATGGTCATCAACGGTCAGGATATCACGACCAAAGACCGCATAACCATCCGTGCGCCGCACGATCACAAGCTGATCCTCGGCCACTACTCCAAAGGCGGCACCAAGGAGATCCGCGCGGGGATCAACGCGGCGCTCAAAGCGCAGAAGAGCTGGGCCGTCATGCCGTGGGAACACCGGGCGGCGATTTTCCTCAAGGCCGCGGACCTGCTGGCCGGGCCGTACCGGCACACAGTCAACGCCGCCACCATGCTGGCGCACTCCAAGACCATTTCCCAGGCCGAGATCGATGCGGTATGCGAACTGGTCGACTTTTGGCGATTCAACGCGCACTTCATGCAACAGATCTACGACGCACAGCCCATCAGCAGTCGCGGCGTCTGGAACCGCACCGACCATCGGCCCCTGGAAGGTTTCGTATTCGCCGTCACGCCGTTCAATTTCGTTTCGATCAACGGCAACCTGCCGACCGCGCCCGCGATGATGGGCAACGTCTGCCTGTGGAAACCGGCGTCCACCGCCGTCTACACGTCACACTTCCTCATGCGCATTCTCATCGAGGCCGGACTGCCTGCAGGCGTAGTCAACATGATCCTCGCCCCGGGAGCGCTGATCGGTGAACAGGTGCTCACGCACAAGAATCTCGCCGGTATCCACTTCACCGGCTCCTCCGCGACGTTCCAGAGCATGTGGCGCGTGGTGGGCGAGAACATCGCCGGCTACGCCGGCTACCCGCGCATCGTGGGTGAGACGGGCGGCAAGGACTTCATCGTAGCCCACGCGTCGGCGGATCCCGAAGCGCTGACCACGGCGATCGTTCGTGGTGCCTTTGAATACCAGGGGCAGAAGTGCTCGGCCGCGTCGCGCTGCTATATTTCGGAGTCGATCTGGAGCAAGATCGAGAAGCCGCTGATCAAGCAGGTGCGCGAGCTCAAGATGGGCCCGCCGGAGGATTACAAGAACTTTGTCAATGCCGTCATTGACGAGAGCGCCTTCGATTTCATCACCGGTTACATCGACTACGCCAGGAAGGCGCGAGGGGCCAAGATCCTGGCAGGTGGAAAATACGACAAATCCAAGGGGTTCTACATCGAGCCGACCGTCGTGTTCACGACCGATCCCGGGTTCAAGCTGCTCACCGAGGAGATCTTCGGTCCGGTGATGACGATCTACGTGTTCAAAGACAAGGATTACACGCAGACGCTGCGACTCTGCGACCAGACATCGCCCTATGCCCTGACCGGTGCCATCTTCGCGAACGATCGCGCCGCAGCCATACAGGCCGAGCGGGCACTACGATTTGCGGCAGGGAACTTCTACATCAACGACAAACCGACCGGGGCGGTCGTGGGTCAGCAGCCCTTTGGCGGCGGGCGCTCGTCGGGCACCAACGACAAAGCCGGCGGCATTCAGAATCTGCTGCGCTGGACGTCGCCGCGGTCGATCAAGGAGTGCTTCGTCCCGCCCAAAGACTACCGGTATCCGTTCATGGGCTAGCTCGCGTCGCGTCCCAAACGGGTCGCTCCATCCATCATTGCGTACACGGCGGGTCACCGCCTTTGAACACGTAGCCGACCATGAAGATGATGTCGGCCGAGGTCACTTCGCCGCTGCAGTTGACATCGTCGTGACCGGGTACCTCTGCGGCCGGCCCACCCTTGAACACGTGATTCACCATGTAGATGATGTCCGCCGAATTGGTTACTCCATCCGCGTTGACATCTCCCGGCAGTGTGGTCGTCACGGTCGAGATTATGATGTCGGGTACTGTTGTTCCCACCGCGCTGACGGGCACGTCGACATAGCCGCTCTCGGACGTGAGCTGATTGCCGTTGATGCGCACGGCCAGCGTGAACGCGGCGGAACCGGGCGTGGTGCCGCGAGGCACCAGCTTGGTCGTGTACTCTCCGGCGATAGCGTTGATGATGATGATCCGGTCATCGAATACACCGTCGCTGTTCACATCCTCCGTGGAATCGTAGATCGCGATGGCATCTGAGGTTGAGTCGAACAGGCCTGCCGTGCCGTAGTATCCGACTCGAGATGAGAGCGGACCGCCACCCCGTCCGATCGAATTGAAGTTCGGTCCAATCGAGTCCCCCAGTGGATCGAATATGATCATATACACCGCGGAGTGCGTCTGACCCGGATCGCTGGCTGCGGAGATCACGAACCGCGTCATGGTGTCGGCGGGATTCAGCTGACACTCGTTGCCCCAGCCGTCCCCGTTGCTGTCCGTCTGATCCGGGTTGAAGTGGTCGGGACAGTTGTCGCAGACATTGCCGACCGTATCGGCGTCGTTGTCCTCCTGCAGCGGGTTCGAAACGTCCGGGCAGTTGTCGCAGACATCGCCGATCCCGTCCAGATCGACATCCGCGTTGGACGGATCCGGGACGTCGGGACACAAATCCTCCGGACAGGTGTTGTCCGGGAATCCCGGATCTCCGAGTCCGTCGCCGTCGCTATCCGTGCACGTGTCGCACAGGTCGCCGATGCCGTCCCCGTCGAAATCATCCTGGTCCGGGTTGGTCACCGTCGGACAGTTGTCGCACGCATCACCCAATGCGTCGCCGTCACTGTTTTCCTGCAGGTCGTTGAACACGTTCGGGCAATTGTCCACATCACCGCAGACCCCATCGCCGTCGATATCATTGAGCGGATCGTTCGGACATTCGTCGCAGATGTCGGCGATGCCGTCACTGTCGGAGTCGATGTCCACACCGATCTTGCCCGGTTCAAAGAGCGGGACAATGTCATCGACAGCATTGGTGTCTGAAAACGACAGTATGTTGAATGGTGGCAAGAACATCGAGTCGATGATGGCCAGAGCCGCCTGAGTCAGCGCCGGTATCTTGAAGTGGATATCCAACAGTGGTCCGGTGGAGGGAGGCAACGGGTCATCGAACGACACTAACCCGATCAGAATGGTCTGATTGGCGTTGTCCGGCAGCGAGCTACGCTGCACCCAGATGGGATCATCGCCGAGGGGATGGTAAGTAATACCCAGGTTGCCCACCGTGGTGTCCACCTCCAGTCCCGGGATGCCGGTAAAAGTAAAGGGGAAGACAAGGGCCGCCGGGGATGATTTGAAATCGATGCTCACGGTCACGGAGAACGTGGCCGGCGTGTTCAGGGCCAGATTGCAGACCGTACCCACACTCACCAGGTCGCTGTCGGAAAAGAACTGGGCCTGGGCGGGATACGGTGTCGCGAAAAGAACTACGAGTGTCAGCGCTACAGTATAGCACCATGTGCGCGGACGATTCCCCCTGTCGAGGGATACGGACTCACTCATTGCGTCTCCATTCTGGCGCTCCAGGCGGCTGGGCGCACCGCCATGAACGATAGTGG
>JAUVRN010000310.1 GCA_030597645.1 Candidatus Zixiibacteriota bacterium | reverse complement strand
TGCATGGTGCACCTCTCATTCCACGATGCGATCTCGATGTGCCTCCGGTGACATGGTCGCCAGCGGGCCCACCTCCCCCGTCTGGGGGTCGTACCGGTGCCGGTAGGATGCGTGTTGATTGTACTTCTGCTTCATCCATGCCCAGCCCTTGACATAGTACGGGCAGTCGTCGTTGAAGCAAACGTACTGCGCTACCGGGTTCCACCCCGAATCCTCGGGCGGCAGCCACTTGAGCATCGGCGTGTTGCAGTGCGGGCACATCGTCTTGTTGTCGTTCACACCCGTTCCGGAGAAACCCCGGCTCCTTCCAATCACGAGTTCCTGTGGCGTACACGATACGGAACTCGACCCCACAGTCAACCCCCTCAGTTGAAAGCCCCCCGGATCGCGGGGATCTGGGGGGCTCTGGTGTTGCTCAGTCCATACTCCGACCGGAGGTCAGTAGGTGGGAATGATGTCTCTCTTCATCATCTCCCAGTCACCGGTCTTGCGATCGTATTTGCAGTTCGCGAAGACCTTCCAGTCCTCCTTCATTTCCGGCTTGTCGGACCGGAAGTAGTAGCCCGGCCAGCGGGTCTCCTCCCGGAACATCATGGTCCGGATGTGCGCCTCGGCCTGCCAGGTCCGGTGCACATTCTCCCAGCAACGAAGCAGCTCGTGCAGATCCTCGGCCGCCAGCTTCTCGGCATCCTCCTTGAGGAAGTCGAGAAGTTCAAGCCCCTTCACCATGAGCGGTTCGGAGGTCATGAAGTTGGTCGACACACCGCCGGCGTACTCGTCCATCAGCTTCTGCAGCCGGAACATGTACTGTTTCGGCCTGATGTAGTTGGGATTGATGTCCGCATCGGTCGTCTCGCCTGCGTGCTTTTTGAATATATCGATCGGCCGCAGGATGCGCTCCTTGAGCTCTTCGATCGTCGCGGCGGGCACTCCACCGTTGCCACCAGGATGCTCGACGGCCCAGCGCACGGCGCCCTTGCCGGCGATCCGGCCTTCGGCGTGCGAGCCCGACGAGAACTTGTGGCTCGAGGCGCCCGAGCCGTCACCGGCCGTAAAGAGCCCTTCCACCGTCGTCATGTTGGGCGGTCCCCAGCAGTATTCCTTGGGCGCAATGTCTTCGGGTCCGCTGACCCAGGCACCGGAGGCACCGGAGTGCGATCCGATGAAGTACGGCTCGCAGGCCGCGATCTCCGAAGGCGCCTTTTCCGGGAACGTGTTCGTAGCCGCCCAGAGAATAGCCTGTGAGATCGTCATGTCGAGGAAGTCTTCCCAGGCTTCCGATTCGAGCTCTTTGAGCTTCTTCTTGCGCTCTTTCTCGTCCGGAACCGCGTCGGAGATCTTCTGCAGAGCTTCATCGGTCCGCATGTAGATCGGGCCCTTGCCTTCCATGACGTCCAGCATCATCAGCCAGTTGCGGAGATTCGCCGGTACCGGTTTGACCATACCGTACGGTTTCCACTTTTCCAGCTCGGGACGCCGGGTCTGCATGTAGACCTCGCCCAGCGCATTGGTCGCCCGGGCCTTGAACAGCAGGAACCAGGCGCCCACCGGACCGTACGCGTCTTTGAACCGCACCGGGATGAAGCGAACCTCCTGGCAGGTCATCTCCGCGCCGGCCTTGATGGTGAAGTAGGCACTGGCACCGGAGTTGAACGGAGGATACCACGACCGGCCGAGGCCTTCGCCGCTGGACCGCGGTTTGAAGACGTGGACCGCGCCACCCATGGTGGCGATCACGGCTTTGGCCTTGAACACGTAAAACTTGTTCTCACGGATGCTGAAGCCAACCGCGCCGACACAGTGTCCGGCGTCGTCGATCAGCGGCTCCGTGATGAATACGCGCTCGTAGATATTCTCGTCGCCGAGGGCGTTCTTGGCCGCCTCGGCCACGATGATCTTGTAGGACTCGCCGTTGATCATGAGCTGCCACCGGCCCTCATGCACGTACTTGCCGTCGGCGTCTTTCCATATCGGCAGGCCCCACTTTTCGAACAGGTGTACCGAGGAGTCGACGTGCCGGGCGATGTTGGCCACCAGATCCTCGCGGGTAATCCCCATGAGGTCGTTGCGGACATACTCCACGTAGTCCTTGATCGTGTTCGCGCCGGTATTGACATCCACGTACTGATTGATGGCCGACAGGCCCATGGCCACGGCGCCGGAGCGATCCATGGCCGCCTTGTCCACCAGGGTCACCTTCAGGTTGTGTTTCTTGGCCCAGTGAGCAGCCTCTACAGCCGCTCCGCATGCGGCCATGCCACCGCCACAAATCAATATGTCGGTGTTGACTTCTACGGTTTCGAAATTTGCCATTTCCCATTCATCCTTTCTCACTAGACCTTAGGAAGTTCCGCACACTTGGTGGATTCGGGCTCCGTGAACAGCAGTGGACTCACCAGATCATCGCTGGCACTGGCGTACCCGCCGTCGGGAACCGCGGTACCCTCTTCGGTAGTGCGGATCGGGAACTTGAACCTCTTGAGCGTGCCGTTGCGGAACTTCACCGTCCAGAGGATGCTGTCCGACGACCGCAGAGGGGTGACAAAACCACCGAGTGGAACGAAGTCCGCGTAGCCGCGAACCTCCATGGCCTGGACCGGGCAGATCTTCACACAACACATGCACTCCCAGCACATGGCCGGATCCTGGTTGTATGCTTTCATCGTTTCCTTGTCCAGAACCATCAGGTCGTTGGGGCAAATGTACTGGCACGCCGTCTTGTCCAGTGCCTTGCACCCATCGCACTTCTCCGTAATTACGTAGCTAGGCATGAATACCTCCTGTCACGCAGTTGAGACCTACATCCTGATATCGTGCAGCGCGAGAGACGTGAGCATAGCCTCACCTCACTTACCCCCGGTTGCGTGCTCGTGAAGTTTGACTTCTACGCGGTCTTCCTTATTGATCCCTGCGTAGTACTCACGCAGGATGGCCAACACCTCCGGCCGGCTGAACTCCGCCGGCACGTCGCCCGCCTCCGAGAGGGCCTTTCGCAGGGCCGTACCCGACAGGAACAGGCGATCTTCCTTGGCATGCGGGCAGGTCTTCATCGAAGCCATGCCGCCGCACTTGTAACACCAGAACGTCCAGTCGATGGGCAGCATCTTGCACTCCAGCGAGCCCTCGGGCAGCTGGAAGAAGATCTCCTGTGCGTCGAATGGTCCATAGTAGTTGCCGACCCCGGCATGATCGCGACCGATGATCATGTGCGTGCAGCCGAAGTTTTGGCGGAAGAGCGCGTGCGGCAGCCCCTCGCGCGGGCCGCCGTACCGCATGTCGAGCGGATACCCGCCCGTGACCACGCGATTCTTGTCGAAATAGCCGTCCACCAGCGTGTTGATGCACTTGACGCGCACGTCGGCGGGAATGTCGCCCGGTTTGAGTTTGCCGACCAACTGATGAATGTAGAGCCCGTCGGAGACCTCGATGGCGATCTTGGCCAGATACTCGTGCGATCGGTGCATCGGGTTGCGCAGCTGCAGCGCGGCGATCGTCTTCCAGCCCTTCTCGGCGAAGATCTTGCGGCTCTCGGTGGGCCGCTGGTAGATCCCCTTGACCTCCTCCGGGAAGCAGCCTTCGGAGAGCACCTTCACCGGACCCGCGATGTTCCACGGCTTCTGGGCCATCACCACC